>DATMVH010000721.1:0-9297 GCA_035563395.1 Solirubrobacteraceae bacterium | reverse complement strand
CGGCCACATCGGCGGCGACCTGTCGGTCACGGACATTCTCGTGACGCTGTTCGGCGCGGTGCTCGAGGTCGATCCCGAGCGGCCGGACCTCCCCGAGCGCGACCGCTTCGTCCTCAGCAAGGGCCACTGCGCCGCGGCGCTCTACGCGACGCTGGCCCGCTGCGGCTTCTTCCCGCGCGAGGAGCTCGTGACCTTCATGGCGCCGCTCTCGATGCTCAACGGCCATCCGGACCGCAAGAAGGTTCCGGGCGTCGAGACCAACACCGGCCCGCTCGGGCACGGGTTCCCCGTGGCCGTCGGCGCCGCGCTCGCCGCCGCCCTGCAGGGTGCCTCGTGGCGGACGGTCGTCGTCCTCGGCGACGGCGAGCTCCAGGAGGGCAGCAACTGGGAGGCGGCGATGACCGCCGCCCACTACGAGCTCGCGCGCATCACCGCGGTCGTCGACCGCAACCGGCTGCAGCAGGGCGCGCGGACCGAGGAGACCAAGCGCCTCGAGCCGCTCGGCGACAAGTGGCGCGCCTTCGGCTGGGAGCTGCGCGAGGTCGACGGCCACGATCACCTCGCCCTGCTCGAGGCCTTCGCCGCGTCGTCGACCGGGAAGCCCGTCGCGATCATCGCCAACACCGTCAAGGGCAAGGGCGTGTCGTTCATCGAGGACCGCGTCGAGTGGCACCACAAGGTGCCGAGCACCGAGCAGGTCCGGATCGCCCTGGAGGAGCTCGCCCGATGACCAGGCGCACGCCGGCCGCGCAGACGCACGACTGCCGCAAGGCCTTCGCCGAGGAGCTGATCGCCGTCGCCCGCGAGGACGAGCGCATCGTCGCCGTGTGCAACGACTCCGTCGGCTCCAGCAACCTCGTCGGCTTCCGCCAGGAGTTCCCCGACCGCCTCGTCAACGTCGGCATCGCCGAGCAGGACCTCGTCGGCGTCGGCGCCGGGCTCGCCAACGGCGGGATGATCCCGTTCGTCTCGGCCGCCGCGCCGTTCCTCACCGGCCGGGCGCTCGAGCAGATCAAGGCCGACGCCGCGTACAGCGACGTCCCCGTCGTCCTGTGCGGACAGAGCCCGGGCATGGCCTATGGCGAGCTCGGGCCGACGCACCACTCGATCGAGGACCTCTCCTGGACGCGCGCGATCGACAACCTGCGCGTGCTCGTGCCCGCCGACCCCGTCCAGACGCGCGCCGCCGTCCGCTGGGCGGTCGACAACCCGGGCCCGCTGTACCTGCGCGTCCCGCGCTTCAAGGTCCCGGAGGTCACGCCGGAGGACGCCGTGCTGGAGCCCGGCCGCGCCGTGCAGCTCGCCGACGGCGACGACGTCACGGTGATCGCGGTCGGCACGATGGTGTCGCGCGCGCTGGAGGCCGCGGAGCGGCTGCGCGGCGAGGGCCTCGGCGTGCGCGTGCTGAACATGCCGTTCGTCGACCCGCTCGACGAGGAGGCCGTGCTCGCCGCGGCGCGCGAGACGGGCGGCATCGTCACCGTCGAGGAGGCGATCACGACGGGCGGCCTCGGCGCCGCGGTGGCCAGCCTCGTGGCCCAGCATCACCCCGTCCCCATGCGGATCCTCGGCGTCACCGGGTTCGCGCCGACCGGAAGCGCGAGCTTCCTGCTCGACCACTTCGGCCTCAACGCCGGCGGCGTGGCGGCCGCCGCCCGGAGCGTCCTCGAGCATGCCCGCGCCTGACCACGTCCTCGCGATCGACCAGGGCACGTCCGGCACCAAGGCCGTGCTCGTCGACTCGTCGGGCGCGATCGTCGCGCGCGCCGGCGCCCCCGTGGCGCTGGGCACGCCGCGCCCCGGGTGGGTCGAGCAGGACGCGCGCGAGATCTGGGCGAGCGTCCGGGCCGCCGTGGCGGCGTGCCTGGAGGGCCGCGATGCCGCCCGCGTCGCCGCCGCCGGCCTCAGCACGCAGCGCGAGTCCCTCGTCCTGTGGGACCGCGCGACCGGCGAGCCGCTCGGGCCGATGCTGAGCTGGCAGGACCAGCGCACCGTGGACGACGCGGCGCGGCTGCGCGACCACGGCGAGCAGGTGCTCGCCGTCAGCGGCCTGCCGCTCGACCCGATGTTCTCCGCCCTCAAGGCGCGCTGGCTGCTCGACCACCACGGGCGCCGGAACGTGTGCCTCGGCACCGTCGACTCGTTCCTGCTCTGGCGGTTGGGCGGCGGGCACGTGATCGAGGCCGGCAACGCCGCCCGCACGCAGTTGCTCGACGTGCGCGAGGGCGCATGGTCGCCGGCGCTGCTGGAGCTGTTCGGCGTGCCGGAGGCGGTGCTGCCCGAGGTCGTGCCGTCGACGGGCCCGTTCCCGGCCGTCCGCGATCTCCCGCCGCTGCGCGACGGGACGCCGGTGTGCGCGGTGATGGGCGACTCGCACGCGGCGCTGTTCGCGCACGCCGGCTGGCGCCCCGGCCAGGTCAAGGCCACGTACGGCACGGGCTCGTCGATCATGAGCCTCGGCGACCCCGCGGCGTGGACGCCCGGCGGCCTGTGCCTCACGATCGCCTGGGACGACGGCGGCGGGCCGGCCCACGCGTTCGAGGGCAACATCCGCTCGAGCGGCGCGACGCTGACCTGGCTCGCCGGCCTGTTCGGCACCACGCCCGCCGCGCTGGCCGGGGAGGCCGCCGCGTCGAGCGACGGCGTGCACCTCGTTCCCGCCTTCGGCGGCCTCGGCGCCCCCTGGTGGGACGACCGCGCCGTCGGCCTGATCAGCGGGTTGACGTTCGCGACGCGGCGCCCGCACGTGGCCCGCGCCGCGCTGGAGTCGATCGCCTTCCAGGTGGAGGACACCGTCGCGGCCATCGAGGCGCTCACGGGACCCGTGCAGACCCTGCTCGCCGACGGCGGCCCGACCGCCAATCGCACGCTGATGCAGCTGCAGGCCGACACCGGCGGCCGCGTCGTCGCCCGCTCGCTCGCAGCGGAGCTCTCGGCGCTCGGCGCGGCCCACCTCGCCGGCCGGGCCGCCGGCGTCTGGAGCCCCGACGACCTCGAGGCGCTCGACCGCCCGCGCGAGCGCTACGACCCCGCCGAGCCGCGCGACTCGCGGCACGCTCGCGTCGCCGCGTGGCACGCCGCGCTCGCCCGCGCCCGTCTACAGGAGGAGACCGCCCATGCCGCGCTTTGAGAACCGGACCGTCGTCGTCACCGGCGCCGGCGGCGGGATCGGCAAGGGCATCGCCGCGCGCTTCGCCGCCGAGGGCGCCACCGTCGTGCTGGCCGACCGCAGCGAGGCCGTCCACGCGGCGGCCGAGGAGGTCGGCGGCATCGGCGTGCGGGCCGACGTCACGCAGCCGGACGACGTGGCGCAGCTGTTCGCGGCCGCCGAGCGCGTCGACGTGCTGGTCAACAACGCCGGCATCATCACCATCAGCCGGCTCGAGGAGCTCACGCTCGCCGACTGGGAGCGCGTCCTGCGCGTCAACACCACCGGGACGTTCCTGTGCTGCCAGGCCGCGGCGGCGAAGATGCGCGCGCAGGGCGGCGGCGGCCGCATCCTCAACGCGGCCTCGGGCCAGGCGCGCCAGGGCTTCATCTACACGCCGCACTACGCGGCGAGCAAGTTCGGCGTCGTCGGGCTCACGCAGAGCCTGGCGAAGGAGCTCGCCAAGGACTCCATCACGGTCAACGCCTACTGCCCCGGCATCGTCGGCAGCGACATGTGGTCCTACAACGACCGCGAGTGGGGCCGCCTGCTCGGCGACTACGAGCCCGGCGAGCTGATGGAGGAGTGGATCGCCGGGATCCCGCTCGGCCGCGCCGGCACGAACGACGACGTCGCCGCGCTCCTGCTCTTCCTGGCCTCCGACGAGGCCGGCTACATCACCGGCCAGACGATCAACGTCGACGGCGGCATGTTCATGAGTTAGCGGCCCGGCCGCCCGCCGGCCGTCCCGCATCACCCGAGCCGCGCCGCACGCCGGCCGGCTCCACCTGTGCACCACGTCCCTCGAGGGAGGAGAGCCTCGCATGTCCACGTACCAACCCGCCGGAGCGGCGGCGCCCGCCGCCGCGGCCGGGAAGGCCGCGAAACCGCGCTGGGAGGAGCAGCTGCTCACCGGCTCGCGCGGGCCCGCGCTCGCGCTGCTCGTCCTGTGCGTCGCGCTGACGATCTACTCGCCGTTCTTCCTGACCAAGGACAACCTGCTGAACGTCATCGACCAGGTCACCGTGCTGGGAATCCTCGCGCTCGGCATGACCGCGGTGATCATCATCGGCGGCATCGACCTGTCCGTCGGCGCCGTGCTCGCGCTGGCCATGATGGTCCTCGGCTGGCTGTCGCACGACGGCGGCCTGCCGGTGTCGCTGGCGGTCGCCGGCGCGCTCGCCGCGGGCGCGGCGGCCGGCGCGGTCAACGGCGTGCTGACGACCAAGGCGAAGCTGCCCGCGTTCATCGCGACGCTCGCCATGTTCTCCGTCGCGCG
The DNA here is from genome assembly GCA_035563395.1 of Solirubrobacteraceae bacterium. Classification (GTDB taxonomy): domain Bacteria; phylum Actinomycetota; class Thermoleophilia; order Solirubrobacterales; family Solirubrobacteraceae; genus DASQMT01. The sequence goes on along the minus strand of DATMVH010000721.1, from coordinate 4,870 downwards.
CGGCCTCGCCAACGTCATCACCGACGGCCAGCAGATCGTCGGCTTTCCCGGCTCGTTCACCGACCTGGCCTCCAGCCGGCTGCTCGGCTGGGTCTCGGCCACGGTCGCGATCCTGATCGTGCTGTACGTCGCGGGCTGGGCCTTCCTGCGCTACCGCCGCAACGGACGCGCGCTCTACGCGCTCGGCGGCAGCGCGGAGGTCGCGCGCCTCGCCGGCCTGCGGACCACCCGCCTGACCATCGCGGTCTACACCGTCACCGGCCTGCTCGCCGGCCTGGCGGCCGTCATCCTCGCCATGCGGCTCGACTCGGCGCAGCCCAGCGCCGCGACGGGCTACGAGCTCGACACGATCGCCGCGGTCGTGATCGGCGGCGCGAGCCTCGCGGGCGGCGTCGGCACGGTCACGGGGACCGCGCTCGGCGTGCTCATCATCGGCGTCCTGCGCAACGGGCTGAGCCTCATGAGCGTGTCCCCGTTCGTCCAGATGGTCGTCATCGGCGTGGTCATCGCCCTCGCCGTCATGCTCGACGTCCTGCGCCGCAAGGAGGCGTGAACCATGTCGCGCTCGACGTTCTTCGTCTTCGCCCCGATCGTCGCGATCCTCGGGCTCGCCACCGCCTTCTCCCAGCGCTGGGAGGAGGACAAGCCGCGCATCGGCCTCGCGGTCGCCAACCTCCAGGCCGACTTCTTCAACCAGATCAAGCAGAGCGTGACCGCCGAGGCGGCCATGCGGGGCGTGGAGGTCGTCACCGCCGACGCCCGCGGCGACGCCGCCACGCAGGTCAACCAGATCGAGGACTTCATCACCAAGCAGGTCGACGCCATCGTCTACATCCCGGCCGGCGCCACCGCCGCCGGCGTGCCGGTGCGGGACGCCCGCGAGGCGGACATCCCGATCATCGCCGTCGATCGCAATCCGCCGGACGCGCCGGCCGACACGTTCATCGCCTCCGACAGCGTCGGCGCGGCGCGCGAGCTCGGCGAGCACGTCGCGAAGCTCACCGGCGGCGAGGGGCAGGTCGCGGTCCTGCAGGGCCAGATCGGCACGACGCCGGAGATCGACCGCAACAAGGGCTTCGAGCAGGCGCTCGCGGAGGAGCCGGGCCTCGAGACCGTGGCGAAGCAGCCCGCGGACTGGGACCAGGACAAGGGCTTCGCGATCGCGCAGAACATGCTCCAGACGCACCCGGACATCTCCGTCTTCTTCGGCCGGGCGGACGCGATGGCCCTCGGGGCGGCGCAGGCCGTGCGCGTGGCGAACGTCGACCACGACGTGACGGTCGTCGGGTTCGACGGGGACGTGGCCGGCCTCGAGGCCGTCCGCGACGGCGTGATCGACGCGACGATGACGCAGCAGACGCAGCGCATGGGCCGCATGGCCGTGCAGAGCGCCCAGCGGCTCATCGACGGCGGCTCCGTCCCGAAGCAGCAGCTCCTGCCGGCGTTCCTCACCACGAAGGAGAACGCCGCCCAGTACCTCGAGAGGCACCCATGAGCACCCACGACGGACTCGTCGTCCGCGGCGTCTCCAAGCGCTTCGGCGCCACGCAGGCGCTCGACCACATCGACCTCGACGTGCGGCCCGGCGAAGTCGTCGCGCTGCTCGGCGAGAACGGCGCCGGCAAGTCGACGCTGTCGAACATCATCGCCGGCACGTTCGCGCCGGACACCGGAAAGATGACCTGGCGGGGGCGGCCGTACGCCCCGGCCGAGCCCGGCGACGCGATCGCGGCCGGCGTCGGGATGATCCACCAGGAGCTGCGGCTCCTGCCGGATCTCAGCGTGGCCGAGAACGTGTTCGTGGGCCGCTGGCCGGAGCGTGGCGGCAAGGTCGACTACGCGCAGATGAACCGGCGCGCCGCGGAGCAGCTGCACCGGCTGGGACTCGACATCGCGCCCACCCGCGCGGTGCGCTCTCTGCGGGTCGCCGCGCAGCAGCAGGTGGAGATCGCCAAGGCGCTGACCCTCGACGCGCAGCTGCTGCTGCTCGACGAGCCGACCGCCGCGCTCGGCGCCGAGGAGACCGAGCAGCTCTTCGCCGTGATCGACCAGCTGCGCGCCGAGGGAGTGTCCTTCGTCTACGTGTCGCACCGGCTGGAGGAGATCGCGCGCATCGCCGACCGCGTGGTCGTCCTGCGCGACGGGCGCTGGGTGGCCTCGCACGACTCCGCCCAGGTGCCGGTCGAGCAGCTCATCCAGGACATGGTGGGCCGCACCCTCGAGCAGATCTTCCCGGACACGGGGGCGCCGGCCGGCGGCGACGTCCTGCGCGTCGAGGGCCTGACCTCGGCCGACGGCGCGTTCCGCGACGTCTCGTTCGCCGTGCGGCAAGGCGAGGTCCTGGGCATCGCCGGCATCGTCGGCGCCGGGCGCACCGAGCTCGTCCGCGCGATCGCCGGCGCCGACCCGGTCGCCGGCGGCTCCGTCGAGGTCGCGGGACAGGCGCTGCGGCCGGGCGACCCGGCGGCGGCGATCCGGGCCGGCGTCGTGCTCGTCCCGGAGGACCGCAAGGCGCAGGGCGTGGTCCTCGACCTGCCGATCGAGGACAACATCGCCGTATGCAACCTCGACCGGCTCGCGGAGCAGGGCTGGGTGCGCCCGGCCAAGGTGCGGGCGGTCGCCGAGGAGGCGATCGCCAGGCTGCGGGTCAAGGGCGCGCCGGAGCAGCCCGTGCGCGCGCTCTCGGGCGGCAACCAGCAGAAGGTCGTGATCGCCAAGTGGCTGGAGCGGCGGCCGCGCGTGATCATCCTCGACGAGCCGACGCGCGGCATCGACATGGGCGCGCGCGCGGCGATCTACGAGGTGATCGCGGACCTCGCCCGCGCCGGCATGGCGGTGATCGTGGTGAGCTCGGAGCTCGAGGAGGTGCTCGGGCTCGCGCACCGCGTGATGGTGCTCAGCCGCGGCCAGCAGCGCGGCGTGCTCGACCGCGCCGAGGCCACGGACCACGCCGTGATGGAGCTGGCGACGACATGACGCCGGCGAAGCTCGAACGAGAGGAGCACCGATGACCCTGCCGTCCTTCCGCCTCGACGACCGCGTGGCGCTCGTCACCGGCGCCGCCTCCGGGATCGGCCGCGCGATCGCGGTCGGCCTCGCGGAGGCGGGCGCCGACGTCGGCTGCGTCGACCTCGAGGGCAGCGACCTCGCCGGCAGCGTGGCGGCGATCGAGGATGCCGGGCGGCGCGCCGTCGCGGTGGCCGCCGACGTGACCGACGCCGCCTCCGTGGGCGCCGCCGTCGACGCCGTCGAGGCGGAGCTCGGTCCGCTGCGGCTCGCCGTCAACAGCGCCGGCATCGCCAACGCCGCGCCGGCCGAGGAGATGCCGGTCGAGCAGTTCCGGAGGGTGGTGGACGTCAACGTCACCGGCGTCTTCCTGTCGGCGCAGGCCGAGGGCCGGGCGCTGCTGCGCAACGGCGGCGGGGCGATCGTGAACATCGCCTCGATGTCGGGCACGATCGTCAACCGCGGCCTGCTGCAGGCGCACTACAACGCCTCCAAGGCGGCCGTCGTCCACATGAGCAAGAGCCTCGCGATGGAGTGGGCGGCGCGCGGCGTCCGCGTCAACAGCATCAGCCCGGGCTACACCGCCACGCCGATGAACCTCCGCCCCGAGGTCGCCGAGCAGGTCAAGCAGTTCGAGGCCGACACGCCGCTCGGGCGCATGGCGGATCCCGGCGAGCTCGTCGGCCCCGCGGTGTTCCTCCTCGGGGACGCGGCGAGCTTCTGCACGGGCATCGACCTCCTCGTGGACGGGGGCTTCGTCTGCTGGTGAGCGGGTTGCAGCGCAACGCCGCACGCCACGAGCCGTTCTACTCTGCATGGCCATGCCGACGGACGAGCGAAGGCTCGCGGTCGTCCCCGCCTACAACGAGGCGGCCACCGTGGGAAGCGTCGTGGAGGCGCTCCACCGCGACGCACCGGAGTGGGACGTGCTCGTCATCGACGACGGGTCGACGGACGACACCGCCGGCGCGGCGGCCGCCGCCGGCGCGCGCGTCGTGCGGCTGCCGTTCAACCTCGGCATCGGCGGCGCCGTGCAGGCGGGCTTCCGCCACGCGCGCGACGAGCGCTACGACCTCATGGTCCAGGTCGACGGGGACGGGCAGCACATCCCCTCGGAGATCCCGCGGCTGCTCGAGGCGCGCGCCGAGAACCCGCGCCTCGACATGGTGTGCGGCTCGCGCTTCCTCACCGCCGACCGGTCCTATCCGGCCCCGATCAGCCGACGGACCGGCATCCACCTGTTCGCCTTCCTGCTGTCGCGCATCGTCGGCCAGCGCGTGAGCGACCCGACGTCCGGCTTCCGGCTCTACAACCGGCGCGCGATCGGCCTGTTCGCGCGCGACTACCCGCACGACTATCCCGAGGTGGAGGCGGTGCTGATGCTCCACCACCACCGGCTGACGATGTGCGAGGTGCCCGTGCGGATGTACGAGCGCGGCGGCGGCCAGTCCTCGATCCGCTCGGGCAAGTCGGTCTACTACATGATCAAGGTGCTGCTCGCCATCGGCGTCGGCCTCGCCCGGCGGCGACCGGTGCCCGTCGACCCGCCGACCGTCCCCGCGACCGTCTAGATGGATCCGCATCTCCGCATCGCCGCGCTCGCCGCCTCGCTCGGGCTCCTCCTGCTCGTACTGGAGCTCGTCCGGCGGCGGCGCCTGCAGGAGCGCTACGCGCTCGTGTGGCTGGCGGTGACGCTCCTGCTGATCGTGCTCGGCACCTGGGGCGGCCTGCTCGACGGCGTATCGCGCGTCATCGGCGTCTCCTACCCCCCGTCGGCGCTCTTCGTCATCGCCTTCGGCTTCGTGATCCTGCTGCTCCTGCACTTCTCGGTGGCGGTCTCGAAGCTCTCGGACCAATCGAAGGT
>DATMVH010000720.1:0-2171 GCA_035563395.1 Solirubrobacteraceae bacterium | reverse complement strand
TGCGCGAGCGCGCGCCCGGGGAGCCGCGCCGCGTCGCCTACCTGTACATCGCCCCGGCGTTCCTCTTCTACCTGCTGTTCGCGTTCGGGCCGCTGGTGTACACGACGTGGCTGTCGCTGTTCGACTGGGACGGACTGACGGTCGGCACGTGGGTCGGCCTGGACAACTACACCCGGATCCTCGAGGACCCGGACATCCGGGCGTCGTTCGTCCATTCCTTCGAGCTGATCTTCTTCTACGCGATCCTGCCGGTGCTGCTGGGGCTGCTGCTGGCGTCGCTGCTCGCCCACGGCCGCGTGCGGGGGGTGACGGGCTTCCGCGCCGTGCTGTTCCTGCCCCAGACCGTCGCGACGGTGGTCGTCGCCATCGCCTGGGTCTGGATCTACGCGCCGGACGGGCCGCTCAACGAGGGCCTGCGGGCGATCGGGCTGGGGAGCCTCGCCCGGAGCTGGCTGGGCGACTTCACCTTCGCCCTGCCGGCACTCGGCCTCGTCGGCACGTGGGTGACCTTCGGGCTCTGCCTCGTGCTCTTCCTCGCCGGCATCCAGAAGATCCCGCACACGCTCTACGAGGCCGCGCGCGTGGACGGCGCCGGGCGCGTGCGGGAGTTCTTCGCGGTGACGCTGCCGGGGCTGCGGGGCGAGCTGGCGGTCGCGCTGACCATCACGGTCATCACCGCGCTGCGGACGTTCGACCTGATCTACGTCTCCACGAGCGGCGGGCCCGGGACGTCGACCACCGTGCCGTCCGTGCTGGTCTACCAGAACGCGTTCGCCAACGGGCGGGTCGGCCTCGCCGCCGCCGTCGCGGTCATCCTCACCGCGCTCATCTTCGTCGTCGCCTTCGCCATCACGCGGATCGTCGACCGCGACCCCACGAAATGACCGCGGGCCGGCGCGAGCAGCTCGTCAGCTACGCCGTCCTGGGGGCGTTCGCCGTCGTGGCGATCTATCCCATCCTGTCGATTCTCCTGCTCGCCTTCCACGAGCGCAGCGACCTGGTCACCGGCTTCTCCATCCCCGACCAGCTGTCGTTCGCGACGTTCGAGCGCGCCTGGGAGCTCGGCGGCTTCAGCCGCGGGCTGCTCAACTCGTTCATCGTCGCGGCGAGCGTCGCGCTCGCCACGGCGGTGCTGTCCACGCTCGCGGGCTACGCGTTCGGCGCGATGCGCTTCCGCGGCGCGGACGCGCTGTTCTACCTGCTCCTGCTCGGCCTGATCTTCCCCTACGAGGCGACCGTCATCCCGCTCTACTACGTGTTCAAGGACGCGGGGCTGACGGACAGCTACTGGGCGCTGATCCTGCCGCAGATCGGCCTGTCGATCCCGTTCGGCACGTTCTGGATGCGGGCCTTCTTCCGCTCCACGCCCGCGTCGCTCGTGGAGGCATCGCGGCTGGACGGCGCCTCGAGCTTCTCCACCCTGATGCGCGTGCTGCTGCCGCAGGCCCGGCCGGCGCTCACCACGCTCGTCGTGCTCGTGTTCATGTGGACGTGGAACGAGTTCCTGCTCGCGCTCGTGATGATCCAGAGCGACGACCTGCGCACGGCGCCGCTCGGCCTGGCGCTGTTCGCCGGTGCAAACCGCACGCAGGATCCGACGATGACCGCGGCCGCCGCGGTGCTCGTCGCGCTCCCGGTCGTGGTGGTCTACGTCTTCCTGCAGCGGAGCTTCATCCGCGGGATGTTCGCCGGCGGGGTGAAGGAGTGACCGGGCTCGCGCTCGGCGTCGACGGCGGCAACACCAAGACGGTCGCCGTGGTCTCGGGGCCCGACGGGCGCCTCCGCGGCACCGGCCGGGGCGGCTGCGCCGACATCCACAACGCCGCGACGCCCGAGCGGGCGCTCGACGCGATCGAGCTCGCCGTCCGGGCCGCGCTGGCCGAGGCGGGATGCGGGCCGGGGGACCTCGCGGCCGCCGCCTTCAGCCTCGCGGGAGCGGACTGGCCCGAGGACTTCGTCCTCCTGGAGCGCCGGCTGCGCGAGCGGCTGGACCTCCGCGTCGCCCCGCTCGTGGTCAACGACGCGCTCGGCGCGCTGCGCACCGGCTCGCCCGACTGGACCGGGATCGCCGTCGTCGCCGGCACGTACAACGCCGTCGGCGCGCGCCACCCGGACGGCCGCGTCTTCCACCTCGGCTTCTGGCCCGACGGCGCCGGCGGGCGCGACCTCGC
>DATMVH010000719.1:0-5803 GCA_035563395.1 Solirubrobacteraceae bacterium | reverse complement strand
GGCGGCCGCCGTCGCGCCGGCCGCGGCGAGCGCGTCGGCGGCGCCGGCCACGAGCGGCGCCTCCGGCCCGACCACGACGAGGTCCACGCCCGCGTCGCGGGCGGCACGGGCCAGCGCGCCGGGATCGTCCGTCCGCGCCTCGAGGGGGACGGCGTCGCGCCGGATGCCGGCGTTGCCGGGAGCGCACAGCACCTCGGGGGCCTGGGGGGAGCGCCGCAGCGCGCGCACGATCGCGTGCTCGCGGCCGCCAGAGCCGACGACGAGGACGCGCATGCCGGGCGACGCGCTCAGATCGAGCCGATGAAGTCGTCGATCGGGATCGCGGCGAGGGACTCGTACCGCGCGGTGCCGCGGGAGCCGAGCTCGAGCGAGATGCGCGCCATCGTCCGGTCGTCCGGCGCCTCGATCACGTTGACGAAGTCGAAGTGGCCGAGGGTGGCCCACTGCGCCTTGACGCTCGCCCCCAGTTGCTCGACCTCGCGGTTGACCTCGCGGATGCGCTGCGGGTTGTTCTTCACCGTCTGCACGCCCTCGGGCGTCAGCGTCGACAGCATGATGTAGGTCGGCACCGGGGCTCCTTCTCCGCCGTTGTCTCGGGCGCCGCCCGTTCTACCTCATCGCCGCATTACTCTGCCGCCATGCCCACCGCCCGCCTCGCCGTCTGCGGCGCGCTCGCGTATGCCCTCGCGGCGCCCGCGGCGGCGCACGCGGCGCCCACCCTGCAGCCGCTGCAGCCGTGCTACGTCTCCGCCGGCCCGACCCAGCGCGAGCCCGTGCTCCTGTCCGCGTCCGGCTTCACCCCGAACGCCCAGGTCGACGTGACCATCGACGGCGCGCCCGTCGCGGACGCGGGTCGCGTCCAGACCGACCCCTCCGGCGCCTTCGAGGGCAGCGTCCCGGCGCCGTACCGGCGGCGCGGCGAGGCGCCGTTCACGGTCACGCTCACGGAAACGGGGAACCCGGCCAACTCCGTGTCCGTCGACTCCCGCGTGACCGCGCTGACGGTCGACGTGCGGCCGCGGCAGGCGGCGCCCACCCGGCGCGTCCGCTTCAGCGGCCGCGGGTTCACGGACCCCAGCAGCCCGGTCTACGCGCACTACGTCTTCGGCGGCCGCGTGCGGGAGACCGTGGCGATGGGCCGCCCGCGCGGCGCCTGCGGGACGTTCTCGGCGCGCCGGCGCCAGATCCCCGTCCGGCCGCGGACAGGGACCTGGCTCGTGCAGTTCGATCAGCTGGCGCGCTACACGGATCCGCCGCAGGCGATCTTCGTCCAGCTGCAGATCCGCGTCTTCCGGTCCTTCCCGCAGGGCTAGACGGCCGCGGGCTCCGGCGCCGCGGCGGGGGCGCGCTCGAACGTGAGCTCCCCGTCCGCGGCGTCGACCACGACGCGGTCGCCGGTCGTGAAGTCACCCTGCAGGAGGCCGAGCGCGAGCCGGTCGACGAGGTGCTTCTGGATCACGCGCTTCAGCGGCCGCGCGCCGTAGGTCGGGTCGTAGCCGAGGTCGCCGAGCAACGCCCGGGCGGCGTCCGTGAGCTCGACGGCGACGCCGCGCTCGGACACTCGCCCGATCAGCCGGGCGACCTGCAGGTCCACGATGGCGCCGAGCTGCTCGCGGGTCAGCGCGGCGAACTCGACGATGTCGTCGAGCCGGTTGATGAACTCCGGCTTGAAGTACGCCTCGACGCCGCGCCGGCCGCCCGGGATGTTCGAGGTCATGATCAGCACGGTGTTCTTGAAGTCCACCGTGCGGCCCTGGCCGTCCGTGAGGCGGCCGTCGTCCATGACCTGCAGCAGGACGTTGAAGACGTCGGCGTGCGCCTTCTCGATCTCGTCGAGCAGGACCACCGCGTACGGCCGGCGGCGGATCGCCTCCGTGAGCTGGCCGCCCTCCTCGTAGCCGACGTAGCCCGGGGGCGCGCCGACGAGCCGCGCGACGGAGTGCTTCTCCATGTACTCGGACATGTCGATCCGCACCATGGCGTCCTGCGAGTCGAACATGAACTCGGCGAGCGCCCGCGCGAGCTCGGTCTTGCCCACGCCGGTCGGGCCGAGGAACAGGAACGTGCCGATCGGCCGGTCCGGGTCCTGCAGGCCGGCGCGCGAGCGCCGCAGCGCGTTGGAGACGGCGACGACCGCCTCGTCCTGGCCGATCACCCGCCGGTGCAGGCGCTCCTCCATGTGGATGAGCTTCTCGACCTCGCCCTCGAGCATGCGGCTGACCGGGATCCCGGTCCAGCGCGCGACGACCTCGGCGACCTCGTCGGCGTCGACCTTCTCCGAGAGGTAGACGGCGGGCTCGACCTCCGCGTCGGCGTTCGCCTCGGCCTCGGCGAGCCGGCGCTCGAGCTCGGGGATCTCGCCGTGGCGCAGCTCCGCCGCGCGCTGGTAGTCGAGCTCGCGCTCGGCGCGCTCGAGCTCGATGCGGGCGGCGTCGAGCCGCTCGCGCAGCTTGCCGTGGCCCTCGGCCTGCTCCTTCTCGCGCTCCCACTGGGCGCGCATGCCGGCCGCGGTCTCGCGCAGCTCGGCGAGCTCGCGCTCGATCTCCTCCCGGCGCTCGGCGGCCGTCTCGTCCTTGGCCACGGCGACCTGCTCGATCTCGAGCTGGCGGATCTGCCGCTCGACCTGGTCGATCTCCGTGGGAACCGAGGAGAGCTCGATCGACACGCGCGACGCGGCCTCGTCGACGAGGTCGATCGCCTTGTCGGGCAGGAAGCGGTCGGCGATGTAGCGGTGCGACAGCGTCGCGGCCGCGATCAGCGCGGCGTCGGTGATCGTCACCCTGTGGTGGGCCTCGTAGCGCTCCTTGAGCCCGCGCAGGATGGCGATGGTGTCCTCGACGGACGGCTCGCCGACGTGGATCGGCTGGAAGCGGCGCTCGAGCGCGGCGTCCTTCTCGACGTGCTTCTTGTACTCGTCGAGCGTCGTCGCCCCGACCGCGCGCAGCTCGCCGCGGGCCAGCATCGGCTTGAGCAAATTCGCGGCGTCGACCGCGCCCTCGGCCGCGCCGGCGCCGACGATGGTGTGCAGCTCGTCCATGAAGAGGATGACCTCGCCGCGGGCGTCGGCGATCTCCTTGAGCACGGCCTTGAGCCGCTCCTCGAACTCGCCGCGGTACTTCGACCCCGCGAGCAGCGCGCCGATGTCGAGCGCGATGACGCGGCGGTCGCGCAGGGAGTCGGGCACGTCCCCGTCGACGATGCGCTGGGCGAGGCCCTCGACGATGGCGGTCTTGCCGACGCCCGGCTCGCCGATCAGGACCGGGTTGTTCTTCGTGCGGCGCGAGAGGACCTGGATGACGCGGCGGATCTCCTCGTCGCGGCCGATCACCGGGTCGAGCTTGCCCGCCTCCGCCGCCTCCGTGAGGTCGTTGCCGAACTTCGACAGCGCCTCGTACTTGTCCTCGGGGTTGTCGTCCGTGACGCGGTGCGGTCCGCGGACGCTCGCGATCGCCTCGGCGACCGCGGCCTTGTTCGCGCCGGCGGAGCGCAGCGCCTCGCCGGCGGGCGAGTTGTGCCCGGCGAGGGAGAGCAGCAGGTGCTCCGTGGAGATGTACTCGTCCTGCATCTCCCGCGCCTCGTGCTCGGCGGCGCGCAGGACGGCCATGAGGTCGGGGTCCGTGGTCGGCTCGGCGACGGTCGACAGGGTCGGCTGGCGCTCGAGCGCCGCGTTGACGTCACCGCGGACGGTCTCGGGGGCCGCGCCGATCCGCTTGAGGATGCGGGGAACGAGCGAGTCGGCCTGCTCGAGCAGGACGGCGAGCAGGTGGAGCGGCGTGACCTGCGCGTGCTTGCGCGCGGCGGCGAGCGAGAGCGCCGCTTCGATCGCGGCGCGGGACTTCTGGGTGAAGCGGTCGAGTCGCATGGGTTTCCTGGGTCTCAGATCTCAGTCGGTTCGACTGAGATTGTAGGAAGCGCGGCGCCGACCGGCAAGACGGTTGTCAGGCCGCCGCGCGGCGCGGCACCAGGCCGGCGGCGACGGCGCGGCGGGCGAGCTCCGCCCGCTTGTGGTACTGCCCCGCTTCCGTCAGGTCGAAGGCGGCGAAGAGCGCGCGCATGTGCGACTTGACCGTTTCCTCGGAAACGACGAGCGCCGCCGCGATCTCCCGGTTGGTCGCCGGCAGCGCCGACGCGCCGGAGACCCACGGCCGGCACAGCGCCTCGAGCACCTTGCGCTGCGCCGCGGTCAGCTCCGGGACCGGGAAGGCCGCCGCGGCCTCCGTGCGCGCGGCGTCGCCCGGGGCGGTGGACTGGAAGAGGACCTCGGTGCGCCCCGCGCGGATCACCGCGCCGTCCTCGAGCAGCTTGCGCCCGGACACGGGCTCGCCGTCGACCATGGTGCCGTTGCGCGAGCCCGCGTCCGCGACCACCCACACGTCGTCGATGCGCTCGACCACGGCGTGCAGGCGCGAGGCCTCCGGGTCCCACGGAAGCGCGACGCCGCAGCCCTCCGCGCGGCCGATCGCCATCCGCTCGCCGGCCAGGGGGACGAGGCGCTGGCGCCCCGACGCGTCCCGCAGCTCGAGGAACGGCGTGCCGCTCGCCCGCAGACGGCGCGTGGCCGCCAGCTCCGCCGGAGAGCGCGCGTGCGGGCCGAAGCCGTGCATCCCGGCAACGGTACAGTCGCGCCACTCCCGAGACCAGGAGGGACCGATGACCACCGATCCGGCGTACGAGCCGTGGGACGGCTACGAGGACGAGGACGACGAGGACGCGCTCATCCGCCGCCTCGAGCTGAAGGTCGACGAGTCGCGTGACCGCTACGACCGTGCCTACGCGCAGGCGGTCTGCGCCGCCGTCGCCAGCCACGAGCAGCTCAAGCAGCAGCGCAGCGACGACCGCTACCGGCAGCGGCTGCATCAGCGCGCGTCCGACCTCTACGACGACGTGGGCGGCTGGCAGCGGTCCTGATGCCGACGCGCGTCCTCAACGTCGCCCCGTCGCCCGACCGCCACCGCGACTTCCCCGTCGCGCGGGCGCGCCAGGAAGGGCTGCTCGACGGAACCCCCGTGCCCGCCACGGTCGACCTCCGACGCGACTGGTGGGCGATCGGCGACCAGGAGGAGACGGGATCGTGCGTCGGCTGGGCGCTCGCGGACTCCGTGATGCGCCGCCAGCTCGTCGAGGCGGGCCGGCTGGCGGAGGACGAGCCGCTCTCCCCGCGGTACGTGTGGATGGCGGCGAAGGAGATGCGGGCGAAGCTCGGCGCGGTGTCGGGCGACCCGTCGTGGCGGCCCGGGACCTCGCTCGAGCGCGCGTACACGAACCTCAAGGCGGGGCTCGAGGTCGCGCGCCGCTTCGGCGTCGCGCTCGAGTCCGAGGTGCCGTGGCGCGGCGGGCTCTATCCCGGCGACGTCGACGCCTTCTTCGCGTCCGCCGCGCGCCGGCGCCTGCGCAGCTACTGGTCGCTGGACGAGCCCGACGTCGGCGGCACCGTCGACAACTGGCGCGAGTGGCTGAACGAGCGGGGACCCATCCTGGTCAAGATCGCGGTCGACGACGCGCTCCTGGAGGGCCGCCGCGGCGTGCTCGAGCGGTTCGACCCCGGCACGGTGCGCGACCGCCACGCGGCGGCGCTCGTCGGCTACGGCCCGGGCCACTTCATCCTGCGCAGCTCGTGGGGCACGGACTGGGCGGAGGACGGCTATGCGCGCCTCGCCGACGGGTACGCCGCGGACGCCGTCGAGGAGAGCTACGGCTTGATCACCTAGAGACGAGCGCGTCGGCGAACCGCGCGGCCACCCACGGCAGCTCCAGGTCGCGCGCGAGGCGCAGCACGCGCGCGCCGAGCGCCGCCCGGTCGGGC
>DATMVH010000718.1:0-6237 GCA_035563395.1 Solirubrobacteraceae bacterium | reverse complement strand
TGGCCGGCAGCGTGGTACCGGAGGGCGCGACACCGGTGGCTCAGGCGTACGCCGGCCATCAGTTCGGGTTCTATTCGCCGCGGCTGGGCGACGGTCGCGCGCTGCTGCTCGGCGAGCTGATCGATACGGGCGGGCGGTGTCGCGATCTGCATCTGAAGGGCTCGGGGCGGACGCCGTTCGCCCGGGGCGGCGACGGCAAGGCGGTCGTCGGCCCGATGCTGCGCGAATACGTGCTGGGGGAGGCGATGCACGCGCTCGGGATTCCCACCTCGCGTGCGCTCGCCGTCGTCGCCACGGGAGAGCGCGTCGTGCGCGAGCAGGTGTTGCCGGGTGCGGTGCTGGCGCGCGTCGCGGCGAGCCACATCCGCGTCGGCACCTTCCAGTACGCGGCGATGGCCGGTGGTCCGGAGCTCGTCCGGCGCCTGGCCGACCACTCGATCCGCCGCCACCACCCGCATGCGGCCGAGGCCGAGAACCCGTACTTGACGCTCTACGAGAGCGTGATCGACACGCAGGCGTCGCTCGTTGCCCAGTGGATGCTCGTCGGGTTCGTCCATGGCGTCATGAACACGGACAACATGGCGATCTCGGGCGAGACGATCGACTACGGGCCCTGCGCGTTCATGGACGCGTTCGACCCCGCCACGGTCTTCAGCTCGATCGACCACGGCGGCCGCTACGCGTACGGCAACCAGCCGCACATCGCGCAGTGGAACCTCGCCCGCCTCGCCGAGGCGCTGCTGCCGCTGATCGACGCCGACCAGGAGGCGGCGGTCGCGGCGGCGACAGAGACGCTCGAGACCTATCCCGACCGCTTCCGCGGCCACTGGAGCGCCGGGATGCGCGCGAAGCTCGGCCTCACGGAGGCCGACGACGTGACGGGCGCGCTGATCGACGACCTGCTCTCGCTGCTCCACGCGCAGGCCGTCGACTACACGTCCGCCTTCCGGGCGCTCGCGGCGCTGCTGCGCGGAAACGCCGACCGCGCGCGCTCGCTGTTCGCCGACGGCGCCGCGTTCGACGCGTGGGCTGCGCGCTGGCGCGAGCAGCTGGCGCACCAAGGGTCGGATCCGGACGAGACCGCGCGCGCGATGGACCGCGTGAACCCTGCGTACATCCCGCGCAACCACCTCGTGGAGGAGGCGCTCGCCGCCGCCACGGCCGGCGACCTCGACCCCTTCGAGCGCCTTCTCGGCGTCGTGGCGCGCCCGTTCGACGAGCGGCCCGGCCTCGAGCTCTACGCCGCCCCGGCGCCGGGCGGCTTGGGGCCCTACCGCACCTTCTGCGGGACCTAGACCGGCGTCACCAGCCGATCACGCCGATCCGGCTGAGCTGCCGCACGCGCTCGGGATCCTCGCGGGCGTCGATGACAAGGCCGCGCATGCAGGCGCCGAACAACGTCAAGAAGGCGGCGAGGGACACCACGCCCGCGACCCCGCCGTCGAGGACGACGATCCCCAGCACGGCGAGCGCGGCGCTGAGCGCGAACCACGGCCAGCGGCGCGTCTTGATGGTGGTCATGAGGCCTCCTTTCCGGCGCCCGCGTCGGGGCGCCTGTGGGTTGCGCCGACGCTACGTCCGCCTGCCGGTCGCCTCCGCGTCCTCCGTCACGCCCGCTCTGCGTCCTTCGACACGCTCGCTCGCCGCCGCATGAGGCGCGCCTGCGGGCGCTGCTCTTTCGCATCGCCGTGCGGCCGGCAGCACGACTCCACGGCGACCCGAGCACGAACGAGCGCCCCGGCGCAGGTCCGGGGGCGCTCGGTGCCGGCTAGGCCGCCGCAGAAGCGGGGCCCGGCGCCACGGGGCGGGTCTCGCCGCTCGGAGGCTCGTGGCCGCCGAGGTCCAGGCGGAAGGGCGGATACGTGTCGGTCATCAGCGCCACGTAGGCGGCGACGCGGAACGCCCACCGGTTCATGCCGAGCACGAGGTCGAAGATTCCGCGCGGGTACCGCCCGCGCACGAGCAGGACGACGCCGGCGATAAACACGAGGAGGCCGATCAGGCCAGTGCCGGACGCCCACGCGTTCCCGTCGCCCGCGGCGTTCCAGCCGGCGTACGCGCCGCCCCCGAACACGGCGACGACGAGGTAGTGCGGGAGCGCGAGCAGCCACCACTTCACCAGCACGAGCCCGCGCGAGAGCGTCTGCGGGTAGGCGACGGAGAGCCGCGCCGGGTAGTCCGGCACGTCGGCGAGCGTGAAGGGCGGGTAGCGGTCGGTGCCGAGGGCGCTGTAGGAGTAGAAGCCGACCCGCCACGTCCAGCGCAGCACGCCGACGTTGAACGCGAAGATCCTGCGGGGGTAGCGACCGGAGACCAGGATCGCGACGAACGCGGCCGCGGAGGTGGCGAGGAACGCGACCCACAGCACGGCGAGCGCGATGCCGTGCGGGATGAGCAGGAGCCACTTGACGAGCCACAACCCGCGGTTGAGCCGAGGCGCGAGCTTCCCCTCCAGCTGCAGCGGAAAGGGGGACCGGAGTTCGTTGCCTTCCATCGTGTTGCGCGGGGCCATCGCCTGTTCCTCTCCAAGTGGACTTACGCCGTAAACTGACGTCGTAAGGTACAGTTCGGTCGGGACGCGCCTAGGGCGGTCAGCCACACATCGGCGGCGGGCCGGCCGAACGGAAGGCGAACGGCGCCCCGACGGCGGACACGGACGCGGTGCGCAAGGGGCTCGTGCTTGCCAGATCAGCAAGGGGAGTTGGCACGTTTGCGACGACGCAGTACGGTGACGTCATGCAAGAAACGGGCGGACGGCACGACGTGGTGGTGGTCGGTGGCGGTGCCGCCGGGCTGAGCGGCGCCCTCACCCTCGCGCGGGCGCGCCGGTCTGTGCTTGTCATCGACGCCGGGGAGCAGCGCAACCGGCCCGCGTCCGGGGTCCACGGCTTTCTCACCCGGGACGGACTCCCGCCGGCAGAGGTCGTCGCGCTCGGGCGGGCGGAGGTCGAGCGTTACGGCGGGCGCATCGTCGACGGCCGCGTCACCGCGCTCACCGGCAGCGAGGGCGCCTTCGGCGTCACCCTGGAGGACGGCCGCTCCGCGCAGGCCCGGCGCCTGCTCATCGCCACCGGCCTGGTCGACGAGTTGCCCCACGTGCCCGGGTTGCGCGAGCTGTGGGGCACAGACGTCCTGCACTGCCCGTACTGCCATGGCCACGAGGTGCGCGACGAGCCGATCGGCGTGCTCTGCACCGGCCCGCGGGCGGTGCACCTCGCGCAACTGTTCCGGCAGTGGTCGGCCGACGTGACGCTCTTCCTCCACACCGGCCCGCGACCGTCGGCCGATGAGGCGGCCGGGCTCGCGGCACGCGGCATCGCGGTCGCCGAGGGCGAGGTCGTGGGGCTCGCGACCGAGAGCGGCCGGCTTCGCGGCGTGCGGCTCGCGAGCGGCGAGGTGGTGCCCCGCCGCAGGCTGGCGGTCAGCACGACGCTCGTCGCACGCGCCGAGGCGCTCGTGGGGATCGGCCTGGCGGCGACCGATCACCCGAGCGGCGCCGGGCTGTGGATCGAGGCCGACTCCACCGGTCGGACAGCGGTTCCGGGCGTCTGGGTCGCCGGCAACGTGTCCGACCTGATGGCGTGGGTCGTCGCCGCGGCGAGCGCCGGCGTGATGGCGGGCGCCATGATCAACAACGACCTCGTCACCGAGGACACGCGCATCGCCGTCGAGCGGGCGACCGCGGTCGGGATGGAAGACGCGGCGTGACCGGCGCCGGCGCCGTCGGGCCCGTGCCGCGCGCCGCCGAGGTGGCGTGACCGGCGTCCCGCCGACGACCGGCGAACCGGTCGGCGAGCGCGTCCGGCGGCGTCTGCGCGAGTTGCGCGCGGAGCGCGGCCTGACGCTCGAGGCCGTCGCGGCCCGCGCGTCCATCGACGTCTCGACGCTGAGCCGCCTGGAGTCCGGCAAGCGCCGCCTGGCGCTCGATCACCTGCCCGCGCTCGCCGCCGCCCTGGGGATCACCGCCGACGACCTGCTGTCACCGCGGCGCCCGGTGGACCCGCGCGTCCGGCGGCCGCCGCAGCGCTTCGAGGGGCTGACGATGTGGCCGCTGACGCGCTACGGCGGCCCCGGCGGGCTGCACGTGTTCAGGCTCCGCATCGACGCCGCGCGATCGGTCCCGCCCGACCCGCTCCCCGTCCACGAGGGCCACGACTGGCTGTACGTCGTGTCCGGCCGGCTGCGCCTGCTGCTGGGCGAGGACGACCTCGCGATCGAACCCGGCGAGGCCGTGGAGTTCAGCACGTGGACGCCGCACTGGTTCGGCGCGGCGGACGGCGCCGTCGAGGCGCTCGCCATCTTCGGCCCGCAGGGCGCGGGCGTCCACCTCCATGACTGATCCGCCGGCCGCGGGCTCACCACCACTTGTGCTCGACCGCCCGGTCGGTCTGCCCGGTGCGGTCGAGCGCGTCGAGCTCCGCCACGTCCGCGTCGGACAGGGTGAAGTCGAAGACCTGCGCGTTTCCCTCGATCCGCGTGCGGTTCGTCGACTTGGGCAGGACGACGAGGTCGCGCTCCAGGCACCAGCGGATGAGGACCTGTGCCGGCGTGCGCCCGTGCCGGGCCGCGATTTCCGCCACCGTCCGGTCGCCGAGGTGCCGGCCGGTCCCGAGCGGGCTGTACGCCTCGAGCACCACGCCGCGCGACTCGCACGCGTCGAGGAGCGCGCGGCGGTACGCGAACGGGCTGAACAGCACCTGGTTGATCGCGGGCGGGGTGTCCGCGACGGCGAGCAGCGCGTCGAGCTCCGCGGCGCTGAAGTTCGACACGCCGATGGAGCGGGCGTACCCGCGCTCCCGCGCGCGCTGCATGCCGTCCCACGCCCAGGTCGGACCGCCCTCGGGCCAGTGGATGATGTAGAGGTCGACGTACTCGACCCCGAGCCGTTCCAGGCTGCGCTCTGCCTCCGCCGCCGGATCGCGCCGGTTCGGGAGGAACTTCGTCGTGACGAAGACCTCGTCGCGCGGCACGCCGCTGTCGCGGATCGCCCGGCCGACGCTGCGCTCGTTGCCGTACGCCTGCGCGGTGTCGATGTGGCGGTAGCCCGCCTCGAGCGCCCACCGCACGGCGTCCTCGCACTCCCGCCCCTCGGGCACCTGCCAGACCCCGAGGCCGAGCAGCGGGATCTCGTTCCCGTCGACGAGCGCGCGCGCCCGTCCGTTCGCCGTCACATCGCCTGCCGGCATCAGAACCTCCGTCGGGGAGCAGTGTCGGGATCGATCCTAGGAGGCGTTCCCGCGGGTAGGACGGGTCCGTGCACCCCGCGACCACGGGCGACCGCGCGCTCGCCGCGTACGCATGGCTGACGGTCGCCCTGCGCGCCGTCATCCCGGTGGCCTGGGTCGTCGCCGCGGTCCTCGCCTGGATGGTCCTTCCGCCGCTCGGCGGCTCTGGCCAGTCGCCGCTGGGCGACATCGTCCCCGCCCGGTCCGGCGCGATCGACGCCCAGGACCGCGCCCTGCGCCTCTTCGGCAGCACCGTGCTCACGGACACCGTCGTCGTGTGGCGCAACCCGTCCGGCCTCGGCGAGCCGGAGCTGGTGGGAGTCGCGCGCGGCGCCGCGGACGTCGCGCGCGGCCGCCAGGCGCGCGACCTCGCCGGCGTCCGCGGCGCGATCCCGCTCGTCAACGTGCCGGTGCCCGGGGTGGAGTGGGGCGAGACCGGGACCACGGCGCTGACGTACCTCTTCGTCGCGCCCGACCTCAACCTGCTCGAGCGCGACGCGACGGCGCGGCGCTACGCCGCGCGCTACGGCGCCGCGGGCGCCGGCACGACGGTCGGCGTGACCGGCGCGGGGCCGGCCCGGCTCGCCCAGTACGAGGAGATCGACGCCATCCTGCCGTGGATCGAGGCCGCCACGGTGGCGGTGATCCTCCTCATCGTCGCGGCGTACTTCCGCTCGATCGGCGCGCCGCTGGTGACGCTGGTCACGGTGGCCATCGCCTACGTCGTGGCGGTGCGCGCCTTGGCGTGGTGCGGCGAACGGGCGGGCGTCGTGGTGCCGCGGGAGATCGAGCCGATCCTCGTCGTGCTGCTGCTCGGGCTCGTCACGGATTACACGATCTTCTTCATGTCGGACGCGCGCCGGCGCCTCGCGCGCGGGGAGCAGCGCGTGTCCGCCGCTCGCGGCGCGACCGTGCGGATCGTCCCGATCGTGCTCACGGCCGGCGTCCTCGTCGCCGCGGGCGCGGCGTCGCTGCTCGCCGGCAAGCTCGAGTTCTTCCGCGTGTTCGGGCC
>DATMVH010000717.1:0-6101 GCA_035563395.1 Solirubrobacteraceae bacterium | reverse complement strand
ACCCCGTCTGCGGGCACCGGCGCCCGAGCGCGGCGATGATCCGGCGCTGAATCGCGACGGCGCGCTCGAACTCGATCAGCTGCTCGGTGATGGCCGCCGACAGGGCCTCCCACGGCACCGGGGCGCGGCGGACCCGCAGCGCGGGTCGCGCGCGCACGGCCCGGCCGATCACCGGATCGTCGCGGTACGCCTCGTGGAAGGGGCGCAGGTCGTCATCGACCCCCGTGGCGAACCGCAGCCGCCGGATGCCCCACATCGCGTCCGGCTCCGAGCGCGCCCGCGCCGCGAACAGCACCCGGTCGGGCGCCGTCTGCACGACCGCGACGTGCACCGGGGCGCCGTCGCGATGCAGCAGGCGCTGCAGGCCGGGCCCGCGGCGGCGCAGCAGCCCGTCGGCCGAGCCGCCGCGCAGCCGGAACGCCCACGGCGGGCGGACCTCCACCCGCACCTCGTGGCGCATCGGCTACCCGCGCCGGATCAGGTGGACGTCGACGAGGAACGAGTTGCTCGCGACGATCTCGCCCATCGTCCCCTTCTTGCGGCGCCGCCGGCGCGACGGCCGGAGGCGCCGGTTCGAGACGACGACCGCCGTCGCGGCGCCGGCGACGAAGCCCGTCGCGGCGACCGCCGCGGCCTGCACGACGGGAAGCGTCGGCGGGCGCGCCGGCTCGAGGGCGGGTGCGGGGACGGCCGGGACCGGAAGGCCGTCGACGACCTCGACGTCGTCATCGGTGTCTGGCTGCGTGCTCACTCGGCGGGATGGTGACGGACGGAATGGACGTCATACCCGCCCGGGGCCGGGGTCAGCGCGCGCGCCGCTGGGGCGGCGTGCCGAACACGTGGTCCCAGTAGGGCGCGCTGACCCCGAAGCCGCGCTCGTGGTCCTGGAAGTGATGGCGCATGTGCGACTCGCGCAGGAAGCGCCCGAGCCGCGTCCGCGGGCGGTGGTGGTGGACGTGGTAGTGGATCATGTCGTAGGCGAGGTAGCCCGCGAGGAACCCGGACGCGAACGGCATCCAGTACGCGTCGCCGAGGACCGCCCAGAACAGCGCGAGGAACAGGACCGCCAGCGGCAGCGACGCCGACGGCGGCATGACGAGCCGCAGGGGGTCGTTCGGGTGGTCGTGGTGGACGCCGTGGAGCATCCAGTGCAGCCGCGCGCCGATCCCGTCCTCCGGCTCGTAGTGGAAGACGATCCGGTGCAGCCAGTACTCCGTGAGGGTCCAGACCGCGTAGCCGCCGAGCACGAGGCCGGCGGCGTTGAGGACGCCGCTGCGACCCGCTCCGACCACGAGCAGGACGAGGATGGCCGGCAGGTAGATGACCACGGGAACCGCGGGATGGACGCGGGTGAAGCGATCCAGCCACGGCGATTTGAACATCGGTGGGGAGGCCTTCAAGAGATCCGTGCGCCGCATGAGGGAACCCTAATGCATCGGCCCGACCGCCCGGAAGGGGTCGCTCACCACGCCTTCTCGAACAGCCGGAAGCGGCGGACGACGGTCCCGCCCATCGCCTCCATGGCCCGGTTCATGTCCTTGTTCGTCTCGAGGATCCAGCCCATCTCGCCCTGCTTCTGCGGCGTGCGCTCCGCGGCGGCGAAGTGGCGCTCGTAGAACTTCGCCGCGATTCCCGTGTGCTGCCACTCCGGCTTGACGCCGAGGGCGAAGACGCGCACCCGGTCGATGTCCTTGCGGTGCTTGAGCGCCTTCGCCCAGCCGAACGGCAGGATCCGGCCGCCCATGTGCTTGAGCACCTGGTTGTAGTCGGGCAGCGTGAGCGCCGCCCCCACGGTCTCGCCGTCCTTCTCGGCCACGTAGGCCCAGTTCTCGTCGAGGAACGGCCTCAGCGTCTTCGCGTAGTGGCGGACCTCGCGCTCCGTGAGCGGGACGAAGCCCCAGTTCCTCTCCCACGCCGCGTTGTAGACCTCCATGAAGCGCCCGACCTCCGCGTCGAGGTCGCGCTTGCGGAACGGCCGGACGACCACGCCGTGGCGCGCCTCAACCTGCTCGGCGAGCCGCCAGATCACCGGGTTCACGCGGTCCTTGCCGGTGATCCGCAGCTCCCACATGAGCAAGTCCATCGCCTTCTGCAGCCCGGCGCCGTCCAGCAGCGCCGGGTAGTAGCGGTGCGTCCACGGCGACAGGATCAGCGGCGTCCGCTCGTGGCCCTCGAGCAGGACGCCGCACTCGTCGTTGGTCGTGAAGTCGCACGGCCCGACCATCCGGTCGCAGCGCTGGCCGCGCAGCCAGCCCTCCGCCGTGGCGAGCAGCGCCGCGGCCGCTTCCGGGTCGTCCTCGCACTCGAAGAAGCCGAAGTGGCCCCAGCGGTTGTCCCAGAAGCGCTGGTAGTTGTCGTCCACCTGGGCCGTGATGCGGCCCACGACGCGCCCGTCCCGCTGCGCGAGGAAGTACTCCGCGCGCCCGTGCTCGAAGAACGGGTTGCGGCCGCGGTCGAGGAACTGCCGGCGCTCGAAGCGCAGCGGCGGAACCCAGTTCGGCTCGTCGCGATAGAGCCGGAAGGGGAGGTCGATGAAGGCGCGAAGGTCCCTCTTAGAATCGACCCGACGAACTTCGACCCCCATGGAGGCGGGCACCCTACATGCCGACCGCCGCTGACGTCTTCGCCAAGGTCCGCGGGCACGAGCGCGTCGAGCAGTTCCACACGGCGCAGGAGACCGACCTCCTCCCCTACTTCCGCCGGCTCGAGTCGCCGGCCGCGCCGGTCGTCCACATGGAGGGGGCCGAGCGCATCATGCTCGGCTCCAACAACTACCTGGGCCTCACGGGCGACCGGCGGGTCATGGCGGGCGCGCGGGACGCGCTCGAGCGCTACGGGACGGGGCTGACCGGCTCGCGCCTGCTCAACGGGACGCTCGAGCTGCACCTGCAGCTCGAGGCCGAGCTGGCGGCGTGGATGGGCACGGAGGATGCGATCGTCTTCACCACCGGCCACCAGGCCAACGTGGGGACGCTCGGGACGATCCTGGGGCCCGGCGACACCGTGGTCGCCGACTCCGGCGACCACGCCTCCATCCTCGACGGCTGCCTGCTGTCGCGGGCGAAGCTGCGGCCGTTCCGCCACAACCGCCTCGACCGCCTCGAGCGGTCGCTCGAGAAGGCGGCGGGCGACGGCGGCGGGATCCTCGTGGTCGTCGACGGCGTGTTCTCGATGGAGGGCGACATCGCGCCGCTGCCGCAGATCGTGGAGCTCTGCGGGCGCTTCGGCGCCCGGCTGATGGTCGACGAGGCCCATGCCGCCGGGGTGCTCGGCGCGCGCGGCGCCGGAACGGCGGAGCTGTTCGGCGTCGAGGAGCACTGCGACCTGCGCATGGGCACGTTCTCGAAGAGCCTGGCCTCGTGCGGGGGCTTCGTTGCCGGGTCGCGCGAGGTGGTCGAGTTCCTGCGCATCCAGTCGCGCGCCTTCCTGTTCACGGCGGCGGGCGTGCCGGCGGCCGTCGGGGCCGCGCTGGCCGCGCTGCGGATTATCCGCTCCGGGGAAGGGCCGGAGCTCTTCGCCCGCGTGCTGGAGAACGCCGCGTACCTGAACCGCGGGCTGCACGAGCTCGGCTTCCGCGTCGTCGAGCCGCACCCGCTGCCCGACGGATCGGGGCTGACCACGCCGATCGTGCCCGTGGTCGTGGGGGACGACTGGAAGGCGGTCTTCCTGTGGCGCGCGCTGTACGACGCCGGCGTGTTCGTCAACGTCGCCCTCCACCCCGCCGTCCCGCCCGGCGGCGCGCTCCTGCGGACCTCGGTGATGGCGACCCACGACCGCCCCACGCTCGACCGCGCGCTCGCCCGCTTCGCCGCCGTCAAACAGGCCTTCGAGGCCGAGCACGGCCCGCTCCCCGCGCCCGCCGAATAGCCGGATTTTGGCCCGAATGCTCGCCTTTTCGGCTGGCGCGGCCGCGGTCGGCGTGTCGCCGAAATCACCCGCTTTTTGCGAACGAGCCGCCTCGCGAGCGTTGACCCCCGGCGCCGGGACTGTCTAGCCTGCGCATCCAGCCGGTGCCTGGGGCGCCGGCGACAGGGATTCAGCGCAGGCGGCTGCACGTCGGCTCGTCGGGAACCGGGGAAGTCCCCGGGGCGGCGTGTCAGTGCTTCGTGCTGCCCGTCCCGGGCTCGCCCGGGTCGATAACACGATGACGAACGAACACCCGCCGGCGAGGCGGGGAGCGGGGAGGCTCGATGCAGGCAACGGCGACGGCCGAGGCGCCGCAACACATGCGCGCGCTCGAACAGGCCAACCGCGTGCGACTCGCGCGGGCGGAGCTCAAGCGCCGGATCGGTGACGGGGAGATCGCGGCGGCGGAGGTCGTCCTGGCCTGCCCGTGGGAGGCGGAGAGCATGGCGATCGCGGACGTCCTGACGAGCCAGCATCGCTGGGGCCAGACGCGCTGCCGCCGCTTCCTGGCGTCCATCCCGATGTCCGAGACGAAGACCATCGGCTCGATGACCGACCGCCAGCGGCGCGCGCTAGCGGCGCGCCTCGCGGGCGACGCGGCAGTCGAGGACGCCGTCTTCGGCGGGATGTTCCTGGGCCGCGGCTGAGCCGCCGGCGGGGTCGTTCGCGGGCGCCGGTGCGCGGCGCCCGTGGTCAGGCCGCGCCGCCGAAGCCCGGCCCGCGCGTGGCGATCTCGACGATGTGGCCGTCGGGGTCGCGGAGGTAGATGGAGCGGAACGCACCGCGGTCGAAGACGTCGGTGCACTCGACGCCCTGGCCGCGCAGGTAGTCGCGCCACGCCTGCTGCTCGTCGGCGGAGTCGACGACCAGCGCGAAGTGGTGGGTGGAGCCGACCCCGACCACGCCCTTCGGCAGCTCGGGGTACTGCATGAAGGACAGGAGCGAGCCGGGCTGCCCGCCGAGGGCGCCGAACCAGACGTGCCGGGTCTGCGGGTCGTCGTCGCTCGGGCCGTCGTGGACCACGGCGAGGCCGAGGAGGTCGCGGTAGAAGGCGATGGTCCGCTCCAGGTCGCCGCAGATGGCGGTGACGTGGTGCAGCCCGCGGAGCTGCATGCGCTTCTGCTCGGTCGCCATGAGGGCGTCAGCCTAGAGGGCGGAGAGGCGCGACGGCTTGCGTAGGTGGCGCCGAATCACGGCCTCGGCGCCCGCTGCGCGCCAGCACGGACGCTTCCGCCCGGAGCCGGCGCCACCATGAGCGGCGTTCCGTCCTCGAGCAAGGAGGCCAACCGTGCCGTCCATCGTCAGCCTGTCCGTTCCCGTAGCTCCGCGCGACCAGCAGCGCACCAGCGTCCCCGCCCGCCACGATGAGGGCTACCGAACGATCGAGTCGCCGGAGTCCGCCGACGAGATCGCCCGGCGCCTCAACACGGGCGGCGAGCTGGTTCAGCTGCCGATCACGCGCGACGAGCGGACGGCGACCGTCTGGCTCGCCCGCCGGCACGTGCTGTCCGTGCGCGACGAGCAGGCGCCGCCGCAGCGCTGAGAGGCACCAAGCCCCGTACCGTGCGGGTGCCATGAGCACCGATCTGCGGCCGCCCCTCGGCGAGGAAGGCCCGGACACCATTGTCAGCGGCCGGTCGTCCCTGCACCGAGCCACCGGCTTCCCGCTGGTGGCCCTTCCCGTCCCGGCGCCGCCGCGCCCGCTCACCGAGGGCGAGCGCGATCTCCTGCTGCTCCTGATGGCCGGCGTCGTGGACTGTGCCGACGAGCAGGGCATCCCGGCCGACGAGTCCACGGTCCTGGCCGTGCTCGTCTACCTCACGCTGCGAGAGGTGATCCGCCGCACGCCGCGCCGCTGAGCGCGCGCCAGATGCGCGCCCGGTGCGCGCCACTCAGCCGCCGATTCGGGCGAACTCCAGCGGACCCAGGCGGTACAACGACGCGGTAGAGAAGCGCCGCTGGGCAGGGAAATCCCGCGCCGGCAGGGAGACCGTCGCCGCGCGAATCAGGGCGTCAGCCTAGACGCCGGGCCGGAGCGATCCGCCGGTGCGCGCGCCGCAGCGCCACGAACGCGGCCGCGAAGATGAGCGCCGCGCCGGCTGGGACGGCGATCCACGGGGCGCGCGCGAAGAACAGGGCGCCGGCCACGGCCACGGCGGGCACGGCGGCGAGCACGGTGCTGTGCGACCGGCCGC
>DATMVH010000716.1:0-2123 GCA_035563395.1 Solirubrobacteraceae bacterium | reverse complement strand
CCGGCGGGGGCGCCGGCGCGGCCCACGCGGGCGGCGGGAGGTCGGAGAAGAGCCGGGCCAGCTCGCCGTGCGTGCGCGACGCGTACGCGAGCGCGCAGCGCTCGGCGAGCTCGTCGACCGTGAGCCGCCCCGCCGCGGCGTGCTCGCGCAGCTGGGCGACGGCGTCCTCGCGCTCGGCGTCGGAGGCGCGCAGATCCGGCGGAGAGCTCACGGCCCCATGGAACCACGAAGGCGCGCGCAGGTGGGATGATCGTGGCGGGAGCGACGAGGAGGAGACCGTCCATGGCCGGCACCGCGACCCGGTTCAGCTCATACGAGGAAGCCTGCGCCGAGCACCGCTGGGAGGTGCCGGATCGCTACAACATCGCCGCGGACGTCTGCGACAAGCACCCCGGGGACAAGCTCGCGATGATCCACGAGGACTTCCGCGGCAACGTGCGCGAGGTCAGCTGGGGCGAGCTGCAGGCCGCGAGCAACCGGCTCGCGAACGTGCTGTGCGCCCACGGGGTGGAGAAGGGCGACCGCGTGGCCATGCTGCTCCCGCCCACGCCCGAGACGGCGGCCGCGTTCTTCGCGACGTGGAAGTGCGGGGCGATCCTGCTCTCGATGTCGGTCCTCTACGGCGACGACGGGATCCGCCACCGCGTCCGCGACTCCGAGCCCAAGGTGCTGCTCACCGATCGCGCGAACGCCGGGCGCATCCCGAGCGACATGGTGGAGCACCTGCTCCTGCTCGACGACGAGGAGCTGCACGCGGGCGCGGACGACGCGTTCGCTTGCGAGGACACGCTGGCCGACGACCCCGCGCAGCTCTACTACTCGTCCGGGACGACGGGGCTCGCGAAGGGCATCCTCCACGCTCACCGCTACGTGCTCGCCCACGAGGAATTCGTCTACTGCCACGACGTGCAGGAGGGCGAGCTCTTCCACGGGATGGGCGAGTGGGCGTGGGCCGCGGGGATCGCCCCGCTGCTCGGGCCGTGGCGGCTCGGCGCCGTCCAGCTCGTGTACCAGCGCGAGGGCGGCTTCGACCCCGACAAGCAGCTCGACGTCCTCTCGCGGCACGGCGCCACCAACGTGTTCACGACGCCCACCGCGATGCGCTCGATGATGCGGATCGGGGACGCCGGCACGCGCTACCCGCAGAAGTTCCGGATCGTGTGCAGTGCCGGCGAGCCGCTGAACCCGGAGGCGATCCGCTGGTTCCGCTCGCACTACGGCGTCACCGTGCTGGACTACTACGGGCTGACGGAGTCCTATCCGCTCGTCGCCAACTACCCCTTCCTGGAGGTGCGGGAGGGGTCGATGGGCAAGCCGATGCCGGGCTGGGACGTCGCCATCCTCGACGAGGACGAGCGCCCGGTGGCGGTGGGCGAGCGGGGCGAGATCTGCCTGCGCGCGCGGTCGAACCCGCATTATCCGCTCGGGTACTGGCGCAACGAGGAGGCGGGCCGCGAGACCTTCGGCGGAGAGTGGTTCCACACCAAGGACGCGGCCAAGGCCGACGAGGACGGCTACGTCTGGTACGAGGGCCGCGCCGACGACGTGATCATCGCCGCGGGATACCGGATCGGGCCGTTCGAGGTGGAGTCGGCGTGCCTCGAGCACGCCGCCGTCGCCGAGGCGGCCGCGGTGGCGTCGCCCGACGAGCGGCGCGGCAACGTGGTCAAGGCGTTCATCGTGCCCGTCTCCGGCACGGAGGCCGGCGACGAGCTGGCGGAGGAGATCAAGGCCTTCGTCCGCGGGCGGCTCGGCGCCCACGCGTACCCGCGCCGGATCGAGTTCGTCGAGTCGCTGCCGAAGACGCTGACGGGCAAGATCCGGCGCATCGAGCTGCGTCAGAAGGAGTTCGAGAGCGGCTAGAGGCAGGCGAGGTTCCGGCGACCCCGCGGCGCGCCGGCGCGCCCTCGTCGTGCGGGTCCGTCTCGGCGGGGCGCCGGCGGGCCGTCCTCGCCGCGTCGCCGGGGTGCGATGATCCGGGCCTCGGTGGCCAGCCGCGCCGCCCACACCGGCAGCAGGGCGTCCGGGCCGCGTCCGTGACCGCTCACCCGCTCGATTGTCGCACGTCCTCCAGCTCCCGCTGGCGCAGATCGATGCGCCGGATCTTGCCCGTCAGCGTCTTC
>DATMVH010000715.1:0-2756 GCA_035563395.1 Solirubrobacteraceae bacterium | reverse complement strand
CGCCGTCGCCGCGACGCCGCCCGCCGTCGCGGCCGCCCCGCCCGCGGCGGAGCCGGACACCGCGGCCAGCAGCGTGTCGCGGAACGCGATGCTCGGCACGACCGGCAGCAGCGCCCCAAGCGCACGGCGCTGGTTCCGCACGTCGTCGCGGAACTCGCGGCAGCCGGGGCACTCGCGGACGTGACGGTTCACCGTGGTCCGCCGCAGCGTCCCGGCCCGCGGGAAGGCGATCTGCTCGCGGATCTCCGCGCACGGGGTGTCCCGCGCGCGCCGCGACGCCACGAGGGACGAGCGCGCCTGGAACACCAGCGCCTTCACCTTGGCGCGCGGGCAGCCGAGGATCTCGCCGATCTCCTCGTGCGACGCGGCGCCGAGCTCGGCAAGCACCAGCGCGGCCCGCTGGTCGTCCGGCAGGCCGCTCAGGTCGTGGAGCAGGTCGCGCAGGTCCTGCCGGCCCTGGACCTCGGCGGCGAGGTTGTCCGTCACCGGCTCGTCGACCGCCTCGAGCGGCCGCTCGCGCCGGGCGCGGAGGATGGACAGGCAGCGATTGCGCGCGACGGCGTAGAGCCACGGGCGCACGTGGATCTGCTGCGAGGAGTCGCTCAGCTGACGGTACGCGGCGAGGAACGTGTGCTGCACCGCGTCCTCGGCCTCCTCGCGCGAGCCGAGCATGTGCCGGCAGAACGAGAGCATCGTGCGGTGGTGGCGATCGAACAGCGCCTCGAACGCCGGCTCGGAGCCTGCGCGGACCATCGCGGCCAGGCGGTCGTCGGGGAGCACGCGCAGGACGCCGGCGGGCATCCGCGGAGCCGGCCGCAGCGGCGGTGCGACGAGCGCGCCGGCGGGCCCGGGCGCGACGCGGGAGTGGGACGTCTGGAGGGTCGGCGTCATGCCTCGGTCCCGCAAGGTCTACCCCATCGCGCGCCCGAAGGCGTTCTGTCCTGCAAAGTCGTGGTCAGAAAGTTGGTGGCTGTGTGGCCGCTAGCCTTATGGGTCCCGTGGCGAGTCGTCAAGAGGAGAAGGAGCGCCGCCGCCAGGAGCGACTGGAGCGCGAGCGCGCCGAGAAGCGTGCCGCCGCGCGGCGCAAGCGCCTTCAGCTGGTCGGCGGAGGGGTCCTGGCGCTCGCCGCCGTCGCGGCCGTCGTCGTCGCCGTCGTCATCGGCACCGGGGGCGACGACTCGTCCGCCGAACAGCCGGCCGCCGCCCAGCAGGCGGGCGTCCGGCTGCCCGAACAGCAGACGTCCGACATCCAGCAGGCTGCCGAGGCCGCGGGGTGCACGCTCGCCAATCCGGCGTACGAAGGCGCTGGACACGAGGACAAGGCGTTCACGGCGGCCGACTACAACACGAACCCGCCGACCTCCGGTCCGCACACGCCGGACTGGTATCAGGACGGCGTCTACGGCTCCGGCGACGTGCCCGAGCTGGGCATGCTCGTCCACACGCTGGAGCACGGGCGGATCAACGTCCAGTACAAGCCGGGCACCCCGGCGCGGACCGTCACGCGGCTCGAGGCGCTGCTCGCGGAGCAGAGCGACGGCTACCACATGCTGCTCTACGAGAACACGACGAACATGGACGCGACGGTCGCCGCCACGGCTTGGACGCACTCGCTGTCGTGTCCGCAGATGAACGACCGGGTCTTCGACGCGATCCGCACCTTCCGGGCCCGCTACATCGACAAGGGCCCCGAGCAGGTTCCCTGAGCCTCAGCCGCCCGGCGGCTCGCGCCAGCCGCCGGTCTCGCCGCGGTAGAGCCCGTGACCGCTGACGACCATGCGGACCGTGGCGGCGAGGATGCGGAGGTCGAGCGCAAGCGAGGCGTGCTCGACGTACCAGAGGTCGAGCTCGATGCGGTCGTGCCAGGGCAGTGACGCGCGCCCGTTGATCTGGGCCCATCCGGTGATCCCCGGTCGCACCGAAAGCCGGCCGCGCTGCCGCTCCGTGTAGCGGTCGACCTGCACCTGCACCGTCGGCCGCGGGCCGACGATCGACATCTCGCCGCGCAGGACGTTGAGGAGGTTCGGCAGCTCGTCGAGCGACGTGCGGCGCAGCACGGCGCCGACCCGCGTGATGCGAGCGTCGCCGGCGTCGACCGCGAGGCCCGCGCCGATCGACTCGGCGCCGTGGACCATCGTCCGGAGCTTGTAGAGCTCGAACGGCTCCCCGTCCAAGCCGACCCGCCGCTGCCGGTACAGCGCGTGGCCGTGCGTCTCGAGGCGCACGAGCGCGGCGGCGACGGCCAGGAGCGGCGCGCTCGCGACGAGCGCCGCAGCGGCGAGGACCACGTCGAGGAGGCGCTTGCCCCGGTAGCCCACCGCTCCCCGTGTGCGGGAACGGGCGGTCCGCAGGATCAGGCGGCTGGGGCGCACGGCGGCGCATGGTGACACGGAGCCTCGTCAGACTCCGGATCGTGGCTCCGATCGCGCCGCCCACCCTCAGCGACGGCGAGATCGCCGTGCGCCCGCTGCGCGAGAGCGACGTCCCGGCGATCGTCCGGGCGTGCCGGGACCCCGAGATCCCTCGCTGGACGCGCGTTCCCGCGGGCTACACGCCGGAGGACGCGCGGCGCTTCCTGGCCGTCGCGGCGACGGAGGCGGCCGCCGGCGTCGGCGTCGCGCTCGCCGTCGTGGACGAGGACGACACGCTTCTCGGGACGGTCGGGCTGACGGAGCTCGACGCGGCCGCGGGCACCGCCGAGATCGGCTACTGGCTCGCCCGCGAGGCGCGCGGCCGCGGCGCCGCCACGCGCGCCG
>DATMVH010000714.1:0-4063 GCA_035563395.1 Solirubrobacteraceae bacterium | reverse complement strand
GCTCGTGCCGCTCGCGCCCGGCGAGCGCCCGCGACCGCTCGTAGTCGCCGCGGTGCTCGCCGCCGTGGTGGCGACGGCCGATCTCGTCCTGCTCGCGGCCGGCTGGGAGATCGAGGGCCAGGATCCCTCCACCGCGGGCGTGCTCGCGCGCGACGCGCTCCTGCTCGCCGCCGCGGTCGGGATCTGGCAGCGCCGCTACTGGGCCGTGCTCGGGTTCCAGGCCCTGCTCGCCATCGGCGCCACGTTCGCGGGACTCAGCCTGCTGCTGGCCGGCAACGTCGTCGCGGTCGTGGTCTGCCTCGTCGTCATGGTGGGCTGCGGGACGCTGTTCTGGAAGCTCGTGCGGGTGATGGCCCGGATACAGGTCACATCGCGCCGGGAGCCCGAGCGGGTCGGCTAGTCTGGCGCGCCACATGCCCGAAAGCGCTTACGACTGCATCGTCATCGGTTCCGGGCCGGGCGGGTACGTGGCGGCGATCCGCGCCGCGCAGCTCGGCATGAAGACCGCGATCGTGGAGAAGGACCAGATCGGCGGCCGGTGCCTGAACTACGCGTGCATCCCCGCGAAGGCGGTGCTCCGCGTGGCCGACATCGTGTCGGAGATCGACGAGGCGTCGGACTTCGGGATCACCGTGCCCGAGCGCTCGATCGACTTCGGCGCGATCGGCGACCGGCGCCGCAAGGTCATCAAGACGCTCACGGGCGGCGTCGCCGGCCTGATGAAGAAGAACAAGATCGACGTGATCGAGGGCGAGGGCGGCGTCACGTCCGGCGGCAACCTCCGCGTCGGCGACGAGGAGATCGAGGCGAGAACGCTGATCCTCGCCACCGGGTCGGTGCCGAAGCCGATCCCCGGCACGGAGTTCGGCGGCCGCGTCATCGGCACGGAGCAGGCCTGGGCGCTCGACGAGCTGCCGAAGACGCTCGCCGTGGTGGGCGCCGGCGCGTCCGGGGCGGAGATCGCCTCGGCCTACGGCCGCCTCGGGACGGACGTCCTGCTCTTCGAGGCGCTCGACCGCGTGCTGCCCACGGAGGACGCGGACATCTCGAAGGTGGCCGGGCGCGCGCTCGGCAAGCAGAACATCAAGGTGCACACGAAGACGCTCGTCGAGGACGTGCAGTCCTCGGACGCCTCCGTGTCCTTCCGCTACGGCGACCAGCAGGCCGAGACCGACTGGCTCGTCATCGCCGCCGGCCGCGGCCCCGACGTCGCGGCGCTCGGCCTCGACGACGCGGGCGTCAAGCTCGACGACCACGGCCTGATCGAGGTCGACGAGCGCCAGCGCACCTCGCTGTCCGGCGTCTACGCGATCGGGGACCTGGTCCGCGGGCCGGCGCTCGCCCACAAGGCCTCCGACGAGGGCATCATCGCCGTCGAGGACGCCGCCGGCCGGGACGTCCACCCGCTCGAGTACGCCGACATCCCGCGCGCGACGTTCTGCGCCCCGAACGTCGCCTCGTTCGGGCTGACGGAGGAGCAGGCGCGCGAGCAGGGCTACGACGTCGTGGTCGGCAAGCTCCAGTACGGCGCCGTCGGCGCCGGGACGGTCTACGGCGACCGCTCGGGCGTCGTCAAGGTGATCGGCGAGACGAAGTACGGCGAGCTGATCGGCGGCCACATCGTCGGCGCGAAGGCCACGGACCTCATCCAGGAGCTCGTGAACGCGAAGGTGCTCGAAGGCGGCTTCTCCGAGGTCGCCCGGATCGTCCACGGCCATCCGACCTTCTCCGAAGCCGTGATGGAGGCCGCCCGCGCAGCCGATGGCTGGCTCATCCACGGATAGTCCCCGGTTCTTCTACGACCTCGCCTCGCCCGACGCCTACGTGGCGGCGGAGCGCGTGGTGGGCGTGCTCGGCGTCGTGCCGGAGTTCGTGCCGGTGCGGCTCGCCGGGCTGGCCGCGGGCGGCGTCGGCACCTTCCGCTGCGCCGAGGAGGAGGCGAGCTTCAAGGAGGACGTCGAGCGGCGCGCCGCCGCGGCCGGGCTCCTGCCGGTGCGCTGGCCGGAGCGCTTCCCCGCCGAGACGGAGTGGGCGATGCTCGTGGCCACGTACGCGAAGCAGGCCGGCCGCGTCGTCGCCTTCTCCATGGCGGCGTTCCGGCAGGCGTTCGCGGCCGGGCGCGACCTCGGCGAGCGCGACACGGTGCTGATCGCCGCCGCGGCGGCGGAGATGCACCCGGCGGCCGTCGTCAAGGGCGCCGAGCTGCGCGGCACGCGTGCCCGCCTGGACGCCGCGACGGCGGAGGCCGCCGAGACGGGGGTGCTCGACGTGCCGGCCGTGGCGATCGGCGGGCGGGTGTTCCACGGCGAGGCCGAGCTCGCGGCGGCGGCGGCGGCGGCGGGGGCGGCGGCGCGGTGAGGGCGAACCGCGAGTTCGAGCTGATCGTCCGGCGCGGCGGGCGGGGGCCGGCCCTGCTCGCCCCCGACCGGATCGACCAGGTCGAGGTGGTGGAGCTGGCCAGCGGCGAGGTGGCGCTCTTCTGGGACACGACGCCGGCGCAGACGGGGCGGCTGTCGCGCGCGCTGAAGGCCGACCTCGCGCAGCTGGAGGCGCGCGACTTCCTCGTGAAGTGGCGCCGCTGGCAACCGCGCTGACCCGCGCGCGGCCCAGGGCGTCGGTGCCCTGACCGGCCCTCAAGTCCTCCCGTCGGCGGCCGATATCACGGGTGACGGCGAGCTCATCCCCTCCTCGCCCTCCAGGCCCGGTGACCCCTCCCCGAACCGCACCGGGTCGTCCCGTGTGCCGGGGCGCCGGCCCTACCCGAGCCGGCGCCCCCACCACACCCCCTCGGGCCCACTCGGCCGTCCGCGCGAGCCGGCGCGGCGAGCGCTCCACGAGCGGGCCGTAGGTCCGCGCGAGCGCGCTCGAGCGGCGGCGGCGCGATGATGTCGAGCGACACGGTGGATCCGCCGCCCGGCCGGGCCTCGACCCGGCGCATTCTCTCGACGAGACCGCCGCCGACGCGCCGGGCCCACGAACGGCCGTCCTGCCTGCCGACGATCCGCGCCCGCCGCGCGGCCTCGGGGTCGGCCGCACTCGCCGCCTCGAAGGTTCGCGTGCGGACGCGAGTCCCCCGATCTGACCCGACGGCGGCGTGGAGCGTCAAGACCTGGCGCGCCGCTGCCGATCTGATCGGGGTCGCCCGCCCCGCGGGACGCCCCATCCGACATGTCGCCGACCTCCGCCGCCGCCATCCCGACGTTCACCCTCACGGGCGGGACCGTGCTCGCCGAGCGGCTGGCCGCGCTCACGCACGACCTGCTCGGCGCGGTCGACCGCGACGGCTCCCTGGCCTGGACCAACCCGGCGTGGGAGGCCGCCCTCGGCTGGACGGCGGACGAGCTCGGCGCGAGCCACTTCCACGAGCTCGTCCATCCCGACGACCTGCCGCACGTGCGGGCGTGGGAGCGCGACCTCGTCGCCGGCCGGGCCGGCGCGCGTCCCGAGATCGAGCTGCGCCTGCGCCGGCGCGACGGGGGCTACCGCTGGTTCGTCTTCAGCACGAGCTACGCGCCCGGCGAGGACTTCGTGTACGTGTCCGGCAAGGACGTGACGGCGCGCAGGCTCGCCGAGGAGGAGCTGCGCGCCGCGGAGGAGCGCTTCGCGGCCGTCACGCACTCGACCCGCGACGCCATCGTGTCCGTGGACGCCACGGGCCGCATCATCCTGTGGAACGCCGCCGCGGAGCGGACGTTCGGGCGCCCGGCCGGCGAGGCGCTCGGCCTGCCGCTCCTCTCTCTGCTCCCCGAGCGCTACCACGACGCCTACCGCGCCAACATCGCGCGCTACCTGGCCACGGGCGACGGCAGCGCGATGCGCGGGACCGTCGAGGCCGAGGGCGTGCGCGCCGACGGCTCCGAGTTCCCGATGGAGGTCTCGCTCGGGTGCTGGACCCACGCGGGACGGCGCTACCTGACGGCGGTCATCCGCGACGTGTCCGACCGCGTGCGCGCCCGGCGCGCGCTGCGCGAGGCGGAGGAGCGCTTCACCGGCGCGTTCGAGGGCGCCGCGGTCGGCCTCGCCCTCGCCGCGCCCGACGGCACGCTGCTGCGCGCGAACCGCG
>DATMVH010000713.1:0-4481 GCA_035563395.1 Solirubrobacteraceae bacterium | reverse complement strand
GCTCGGCCGGGGTCGCGGGCGCCGGGGCACGCTTCGCGGCGTACTCGTCGACGAGGTCGCGGATGGGCACGGCCGGCCCCGGCGGGTACGTCGGACGGCGCCGGCGACGCAGCAGCGAGACGATCTCGACCTCGTGCCCGCGCGCGGCGAGCGCGGCCGCCGTGCTCGACACCGTGCGCGCGGTGCCGCCGCCCACGTGGGCGTTGGCGATCAGAAAGCGGATGCGCATCGGCGCGGGCAGGGTATTGGGTGGCGAGGCCGGATCGCCCGCGCTGACCTCAAGCCGGCGGGGCGCGCGCCGATGCATGGACCATGCGTCGCCTCCTGCTCGCCCTCCTCGCCGCGTTCACCTGCCTCGCTTCCGCGCTCGGCGCCGCCGAGGGCGCGCAGGCCGCGACGAAGGCGCCCTGCATCGCCGGCACGGCCGGTCCCGTGTGCCACTTCTGGACGGCCAAGACGGTCTTCGTCGCCGACGGCGACACGATCCGCGTGGTCCTGGACGGCGACAAGCGCCGCAAGGTCAAGACCATCCGCTTCACCGGCGTCAACGCGATGGAGCTGTCCGTCTACAGCAGCTACCCGAGCCGACGCCGCGGCTCCTGCATGGGCCTCGAGGCGACCGCGCTGGTGGAGCGCTACATCAAGGCGTCGCGCGGCGTCGTGCGGCTGTCCGCGCAGAACCCGGCGAGCTCGACCGGCGGCCGCCTGCGCCGCACCGTCGAGGTCCGCGTCGCGGGCCGCTGGCAGGACCTCGGCCGCATCCTGATGGAGGCCGGCTACGCGCTGTGGCTCCCGAACGGCACGGAGTGGGCGCGCAACCGCGAGTACAACGGGCTCGCCCAGGCCGCGGCCGCCGCCCGCAAGGGTCTCTACGACCCGGCCGCGTGCGCCGGCGCCCCGTCGCCCGAGGCGCAGCTCGCGGTCGACGTGAACTGGGACGCGAACGGCAACGACGACAAGAACCTCAACGGCGAGTGGGTTGACATCCGCAACCTCGGCACGACCGACGTGCCGCTCGGCGGCTGGTGGCTGCGCGACTCGTGGCTGCGCTTCGGCGCCCCGAAGATCCCCGGCTTCGTCTTCCCGTCCTACGCCGTCGTGCCCGCCGGCGGGTCGATCCGCCTGTACGTCGGCTGTGGCGAGAACGGCCCCGCCAACCCGGGCCGCTTCTTCTGGTGCCAGAAGGAGGTCGTGTTCGAGAACGTCACGGGGAAGAACGACCTCGGCGACGGCGGCTACCTGTTCGACCCGCGCGGCAACCTGCGCTCCTCGATGATCTACCCGTGCGTGGCGTCCTGCGTGAGCGCGCTCGCCGGCAAGGTCCAGATCACCGTGCACCCGACGACGCCGGAGTCGATCAGCGTCACGAACGTCAGCGGCGAGCAGGTCGACCTGGCCGGCAATCTCCTCAAGCTGCACCTGAACGGCACGGCGTCGCAATTCATCTGGGGCTATCCCTTCGGCGCGGGCTCCGTGCTCGCCCCCGGCGAGTCGCTGACCATCCACCCGGACGGCTCTCCGGCGGCCGACACGCGCCTCGACCGCTTCCTCGGGCTCGGCCCGCACCGCCTCACGGACGGGGGCAACGTCGTGAGCCTCCGCTCGACCACCGACGTGGTCGTCGCCTGCTCGGCCTGGGGCCGCTCGCACTGCTGACCCGCTGCCGCCGGGATAAGGTCCCGGCGCGCATGAACAGCTGGCGCCGGCGACTCCTGCAGCAGCTTCCGCGGCTCGGCGTCGGGGTCCGCGGCCTCCCCGCCGGCGTCCTCGTGCACCGCATGCCGGGCCCTCGGGTGCAGGCGGTGTCGGAGGACCTGGCCGTCGTCTCGCGGCGGCGGCTGGAGCGCTTCGAGCGCGAGAAGCAGCTCGTGCGCCACCTCCTGCACCAGCACGTCGTGACGATCCTGCGGCTCTACCGCGTCAACTGCGTCATCGACGTCGGGGCCAACCACGGGCAGTACGCCCGCCGGCTGCGGCGCGCCGGCTACAAGGGCCACATCGTCTCCTTCGAGCCCGTGGCCGAGACCTTCGAGCGGCTCGCCGCGTCGGCGGCGCGCGACCCCCGCTGGTCCGTGCACCGGTGCGCGCTCGGGCGGGAGGAGTCCGTCGTGACGATGAACGTCGTGCCGGGCACCCTCAGCTCCGTGCTGACCCCGACGCAGTTCGGCTACGACCGCTACCGGCAGCTCCACGACGCGACCGCCGAGGACGTGCCCGTGCGCCGCCTGGACGCCCTGCTCGACGAGATCCTCGCCCCGGTGCCCGACCCGCGGCCGTACCTCAAGCTCGACACCCAGGGCTACGACCTCGAGGTGTTCGCCGGCCTCGGCGACCGCGCACGGGACCTCCACGGCCTCCAGTCGGAGGTCGCGGTGATGCAGATCTATGACGGCATGCCGATGATGCCCGAGGCGATCGCGACCTACGAGGCGGCCGGGTTCGAGATCACGGCGCTGTACCCCGTCAGCCGCCAGAGCCGGACGGGCCGCGTGGTCGAGTTCGACTGCGTGATGGTCCGCGCCGACGCCCTCTGAGCGCCGCAGCGTGCACGTCCACGTCGTCGACCCCTCGGCCTTCGCCCCGCCCTACGACCATGAGCTGTGCGCCGCGCTCGCGCGCGCCGGCGCGTCCGTCGAGCTCGTCACGAGCGATTTCGCCTACGGGCCGGTCCCCGTGCCGGACGGCTACGTGCGCCGCCGTGCGTTCTACCGCCGCACCGCACGGCGCGGGCCTCCGGCGCTGCGCCGGGCGCTGAAGCTCGGCCAGCACGTCCCGGACATGCTGCGCTACCGCGCCGCCGCGCGCGCCGCGGACGTCGTCCACTTCCAGTGGCTGCCGCTGGAGGCCGCCGACCAGGCGCTCCTCCCCGCCGGCCCTCCGCTCGTCCTCACCGCGCACGAGGTGCTGCCGCGCGTCGCCCGCCCCGGGCAGCAGTGGGGCCGGCGGCGCCTGTACGACCGCGTCGACGCGGTGGTCGCGCACACGGAGCGCGGGATCGAGCGGCTCGTCGGCGAGCTCCGGCTCGATCCCGCGAAGGTCGCGCTGATCCGCCACGGCGTGTTCGACTACCTCGCGCGCCAGCCCGGCGAGCGCCCGCTGCCGCCGGAGCTGGCGGGGGTCGACGGCAAGGTCGTGCTGTGCCTCGGCGTCTGGCGCCCGTACCACGGCATCGACGTGCTGCTCGAGGCCTGGCGCGGCATCGAGGACGCCGAGCTGTGGGTCGCCGGGCTGCCGCAGATGCCGACCGGGGACCTCATGCGCGATCCGCCGCCGGGCGTGCGGTTCGTGCCGCGGTTCGTCACCGACCCGGAGCTGCCGGCGTTCTTCCGCCGCGCCGACCTGGTGGTCATGCCGTACCGGGCGATCGAGGCCTCCGGCGTGCTCTTCACCGCCCTGGCCTTCGGGCGGCCGATCCTCGCCACGGCGGTCGGCGGGTTCCTCGACGCGGCGCGGCTCGGGGCCGCGACGCTCGTGCCGCCGGAGGACTCGAGCGCCCTGCACGCGGCGATCGCGCGGCTGCTGCGCGACGACGCGGAGCGCGAGGCGCTCGCCGCGGGCGCTCGGGCGGCGGCCGCCGGCCCGTACTCGTGGGACGCGATCGCGCGCGAGACGCTCGGGCTGTACGCGCGCCTGCTTCAGTGACACGGCGCGGAGCCGGCGTCGGCCGGCACGCCGCTTTCGGTGATGAACGCCCAGTCGTAGGCCGCCGGGCGCAGCACGATCCGCAGGGCGCCGAAGTCGCGCGCGTTGCGCAACTCGCTGTTGGCCTCCGGGAACAGCGAGCGCTGGTGGCTATGGCCGCCCGTGCCGGCGACGAACTGGCGCACGCCGCGCACGGGGTCGGGCGTGCCCGAGGGGTCCTGCGGCGCGAAGCGCTCGTAGGCGTGGTCGTGCCCGCCGAGCACGACGTCGGCCCCTCCGTCGTACAGCGCCTGCCAGAGGGGCAGGACGACGTCGTCCCGGCCCTCGGTCCCCGAGGCGAAGCGCGGGTGATGGAAGAACGCGAGCGTGCAGGCGGCCGGGTGCGCCGCGAGGTCGGCGCGCAGCCACTGCTCCTGCGGCGATCCGCTCGCGCACTCGCGGCTGAAGCGGCGCTCCTGCTCCGGGCCGCACTGGGAGTTGAGCGCCACGACGTGCCAGGCGCCGAGGTCGAAGGAGTAGTAGCCGAGCGACCGGTCGCCCGCCTGGCCGGCCTGCACGCCGGGGCCGTTGAAGTAGTCGAAGTAGCCGCTCGCGCCGGGGGTCACGTACTCGTGGTTGCCGGGCACCGGGCGCAGGAGCCGGCCGAGGCGCCCCCACGTCGGGCCGAACGCGGCCTGGAAGGCGTCGAGGCGCCCGTCGTCGTTCTGCAGGTCCCCGAGCGCGAGCACGGCGTCGAGCTCCATCGTAAGCAGCAGGTCGGAGGTCCGGCGCATGCGGCAGCGGTCGATCGTCCCGGCGCCGCCCAGGAACGTCGGGTCGAGCGGGTCGCACGCCACGTC
>DATMVH010000712.1:0-10171 GCA_035563395.1 Solirubrobacteraceae bacterium | reverse complement strand
GATCGCCGCGAACGCGAGCGCGCAGGCGGAGACGATGCGCCGGGCCGGGCCGCGGCGCGCGCAGGCGCTCAGCCAGTACCACGTGTGGGGCGGCGCGGGCGCCGCGGTGTTCCCGCTGCTGGTGGCGGCGCTGCTCGCGGCCGGGATGCCGTGGCGCGGCGCCTTCGCCCTCGTCGTCGCCGGCTACCTCGCCTACGCGTGGTTCAACCGCGACCTGCGCGTGGTCCCGCCGCCGCGGGCGCCGGGGAGCCGGCCGCCGCGCGTGCCGGCCCGCGGCCGCTGGGCGGTCGCCGTGGCGGTGCTCGGCGGCGGGCTGCAGCTCACCTTCCCGCTCTACCTGGCCTCGCTCGTGGTCGACCGCTTCGGCGTCAGCGCGGCCACGGGCAGCGCGACGATCGGCGTCTACTCGGCCGGCGTGCTGCTCGCGCGCGTCGCCGGGACCGCCCTGCTGCCGAGGCTGCCCGTGGACCGTCAGCTCCGCCTCAGCTGCGGCTGCCTGCTCGCGGGCTACGCGCTCCTCGCCGTGGCCGCCGACGTCGGCGTGGTCATCGCCGCCGCCTTGCTGCTCGGCCTCGGCCTCGGCCAGCTGCTGCCGCTCGGTATGGCGCGCTGCGCGCGCGAGATCGGCGACGACCGTTACGCGACCGGCGTGGTGTTCGCGTGGAACTCGACGTGCCAGCTGGCCATCCCCGGCGCCGTGGCGCTGCTCCTGCAGGCCACCGACCTCCAGACCGCGCTGGTCCTCACCGTCCCCCTCGCCTGCGTCGTCACGCTCGCGGTCCGGCAGAGCCGGCCGCAGGCCGGGCGGCCGGCTCCCGCGCCGGTCTGACCGCCGCCGCGCCGGATTCTGGCAACGCTCCCGGCACTGGAGATACAGTCGCGTCACGGAAGCGAAAGGCGACGCGCACGTGGCTGAGCAGGACGAGGGAACTTCCGGCGGGTCGATCAACCAGGCGATCGCGCGCGCGGTGGCGCAGGGCCACAGCCGCGTCATCGGCCGCGGGCCGACGCGCGTGACGGCGTTCTACCGGCACAACATCGTCGTGGTCGTGCTCGAGGATCCGCTCACGGTCAGCGAGCGCAGCCTCGTGGCCGCGGGTCGCATGGACGCGGTCACGGAGATGCGGCGCCAGCTCCAGGCGACGATGCGGGCGGCCGTCGAGGAGGACGTCGAGCGGCTGACCCGCCGCGCCGTGCTCGCGTTCCTGAGCGCCAACCACGTCGACCCCGACCTGGCGGTCGAGGTGTTCGTCCTCGACGGTCCCGTCCCGGCGGACGGCGCGGCCGCGGACGCCTGACGGCCGCGCGCGCTCGCCGAGTTCCGGTCAGACGGCGGTCGGGAAGTGCATGTGCCCGCCGTGGTGGGCGGGGTCCTGCGCCTCCTCGGGCCAGCGGCTGGTGATCGCCTTGCCGCGCGTGTAGAAGCGGATGCCCTCCGGGCCGTGGATGTGGTGATCGCCGAACAGCGAGTCCTTCCACCCGCCGAACGAGTAGAAGGCCATCGGGACCGGGATCGGGACGTTGATGCCGATCATCCCGACCTGCACCTTGCGCTTGAAGATCCGCGCCGCCTGGCCGCTCGAGGTGAAGATCGCCGTCCCGTTCGCGTACGCGTTCGCGTTGATGAGGTCGATCGCGGCGTCGAGCGTCGGGACGCGCACGACGGAGAGGACGGGCCCGAAGATCTCGTCCGTGTAGATCGACATGTCCGTCGAGACCCGGTCGAACAGCGTGGGGCCGACGAAGAAGCCCTCGTCCTTCTCCAGTTGGCGGCCGTCGACCACCGGCCGCGCGCCGGCCTGCTCGCCCTGCTCGATGTAGCCGACGATGCGCTCGCGTGCCTGCGCCGTGATCACCGGGCCCATCTCGGACCCGGGCTCGAGTCCCGGGCCCACCCTCACCTCGAGCGCCTTCGCCTTGAGGCGCTCGATCAGCGGCTCCGCCACGTCGCCCACGGCGACGACGACGGCGATCGCCATGCACCGCTGGCCCGCGGAGCCGTAGCCGGCGGCGGTGAGGTGGTCGGCGGTGAAGTCGAGATCGGCGTCCGGCAGCACGACGGCGTGGTTCTTCGCGCCGCCCAGCGCCTGCACGCGCTTGCCGTTGCGGGTGGCCGTCTCGTAGACGTACTTCGCGATCGGCGTCGAGCCGACGAACGACACCGCCGCGACGTCCGGGTGCCCGAGCAGCGCGTCGACGGCCTCCTTGTCGCCGTGGACGACGTTGAACACGCCGTCGGGGAGCCCGGCCTCCTGGTACAGCTCGGCGACGAAGTTCGAGACGGAGGGATCGCGCTCCGAGGGCTTGAGGACGAAGGCGTTGCCGGTGGCGATCGCCATCGGGTGCATCCACAGCGGCACCATGATCGGGAAGTTGAACGGCGTGATGCCGGCGCAGACCCCGAGCGGCTGGCGGAAGGAGTAGGCGTCGATGTCGGTCGAGACCTGGTCGGAGTACTCGCCCTTGAGCAGCTGCGGCAGCCCGCACGCGTACTCCACGACCTCCATGCCGCGGATGACCTCGCCCTTGGCGTCGTCGAGGACCTTGCCGTGCTCGGAGGAGATGATCCGCGTCAGCTCGCCCATGTGCTGCTCGAGCAGGTCGCGGAACTTGAACATCACGCGCGCGCGCCGGGTCAGCGACACGTCGCCCCAGGTCTCGAAGGCGGTCCGCGCCGCCCGCACCGCCGCGTCGATGTCTTCCGTGCTCGCGAGGACGACCTCGGCCTGCTGCTCGCCGGTCGCCGGGTCGAACACCGGCGCAGTGCGGGTGGAGGATCCGCGCGTGTCCTCGCCGCCGATCCGGTGGGTGATGGTGCGCAGCGTGGTCGTGCTCACGGGGTCTTCACCTTGTCCTGGGTGTTGAGATAGGTGCGCTGGCGCCGCTTGTGACGCTCGTAGGTCGAGCGGGCCTCGAGCGTGGTGTCGAGGGCCGCCACCTCCGCGACGGGCACGTCCCACCACGCCTCCGAGCTCGGGGCCGGGACGAGCGGATCGGTCTCGACGTGCACCACTGTCGTGCGCGAGGAGGCCTGCGCGCGCCGCAGCGCGGCCTCGAGGTCCTCGATCGTCGCGGCGTCGACGACCTCGGCGCCGAGGCTGGCGGCGTTGGCGGCGAGGTCGACCGGCAGCGTGTCGCCCTCGAGCCGCCCGGTGTCCGGGTCGCGGTAGCGGTAGCGGGTGCCGAAGCGCT
Organism: Solirubrobacteraceae bacterium; assembly: GCA_035563395.1. Taxonomy (GTDB): domain Bacteria; phylum Actinomycetota; class Thermoleophilia; order Solirubrobacterales; family Solirubrobacteraceae; genus DASQMT01. The sequence continues at coordinate 6,979 of DATMVH010000712.1, read as the reverse complement.
GGGAGCCCACGGACTCCGAGAGCGCCCCGATCGACGCGAACCCGTGGTTCTGGACCAGCACGACGGTGAGCTTGATGCCCTCCTGGACGGCCGTGACGAGCTCCTGGGCCATCATCAGGTACGAGCCGTCGCCGACGAGCACGAACACCTCGCGGTCGGGCGCGGCCATCTTCACGCCGAGCCCGCCGGCGATCTCGTAGCCCATGCAGGAGTACCCGTACTCGACGTGGTAGCCCTTCGGGTCGCGGGTCCGCCAGAGCTTGTGGAGGTCGCCGGGCATGCTGCCTGCGGCGCACACCACCACGTCGCGGGGACCGCTGACGCGGTTGACGGCGCCGATCACCTCGCTCTGGGCGGGCGGCGTGCCGTGGCCGAGCGTGTAGGCGCGCTCGACCGTCTCGTCCCACTCCGCCGCCAGCGCGGCGGCGCGCTCGCGGTACTCCGGCTCGACGCTCCAGCCCTCGAGCGCCTCGCCGAGCGCCTCGAGACCGCGCCGCGCGTCGGCCACGAGCGCGAGCCCGGCGTGCTTGGCGGCGTCCACCGCCGTCACGTTGAGGTTCACGAAGCGAACGTCGGCGGCGGCGAACACGCTGCGCGACGCGGTCGTGAAGTCGCTCCAGCGTGTGCCGACGCCGAGCACCACGTCGGCGTCGCGCGCGAGCGCGTTGGCCGCCGTCGTTCCGGTGGCCCCGATCGCGCCCACGGACGCCGGATGGTCGTAGGGGAGGGAGCCCTTGCCCGCCTGCGTCTCGGCCACGGGGATCCCGGTCGCCTCGGCCAGCTCCCGCAGCGCGTCCGTCGCGCCCGAGTAGATCGTGCCGCCGCCCGCCACGATCAGCGGGCGCCGCGCCCCGCGGAGCCCCTCCGCCGCCGCGGCGAGGACCTCCGGCTCCGGCACCGGCCGGCGCACGTGCCACACGCGCCGCGCGAAGAGCTCGTCCGGCCAGTCGAACGCCTCCGCCTGGACGTCCTGCGGCAGCGCGAGCGTGACCGCGCCCGTCTCGGCGGGATCGGTCAACACGCGCATCGCGGCGGGCGCGCTCGCGAGCAGCTGCTCGGGCCGGTTGATGCGGTCGAAGAAGCGCGACACCGGGCGGAACGCGTCGTTCACGCTGACGTCGAGCGACGCCGGGTCCTCGAGCTCCTGCAGGACGGGGCTGGCGACGCGGGTCGAGAAGATGTCGCCCGGCAGCAGCAGCACGGGCAGCCGGTTGATCGTGGCCAGCGCGGCGCCGGTGACCATGTTCGTCGCGCCCGGGCCGATCGAGCTCGTGCAGGCCAGCGTCGAGAGCCGGTCCTTCATGCGCGCGTAGCCCACGGCGGCGTGGACCATGCCCTGCTCGTTGCGGGCGAGGTAGTACGGCAGCCGGGACGGGTCGTCGAGCTCCGCTTCGAGCAGCGCCTGACCGACGCCCGCCACGTTGCCGTGTCCGAAGATGCCGAAGCAGCCGGCGATCAGCCGCTGCTCGGTGCCGTCGCGCTCGGAGTACTGGGCGACGAGGAACCGCACCAGGGCCTGCGCCACCGTCAGCCGTGTCGTGTCACCCATCCGTTCCGTCCTCCCCACGGCGGCCGTCAGGCACGACAGCCGCATCGATCAGCTCCTCGACCTCGTCCTCCGTCGGCATCGCGTCCGAGCACGCCAGCCGCGACGCGACGAGCGCGCCGGCGGCGTTGCAGAACCGCATGGTGTCCTCGAGCGCCCAGCCGGCGAGGAGGCCGTGGCAGAGCGCGCCGCCGAACGCGTCGCCGGCCCCGAGGCCGTTCACCACGTCCACGGGGACGGGCGGGACCTCCGCCGTCGTGCGGCCGTCGCCCGCGAGGACGCCGCGCGGGCCCTGCTTGACGATCGCCAGCCCGACGCCGCGCGCATGCAGCGCGTCGAGCGCCGCGCGCGGCTGGCGCTCGCCGACCGCGGTGTCGCACTCGTCGAGGTTGCCGACGGCCACGGTGACGTGCTCGAGCGCCCGCTCGACCTGCTCCCGAGCCGCCTCGCGCGAGTCCCAGAACATCGGCCGGTAGTCGAGGTCGAGGATCGTGATCCCGGCCTTGCCCCGCGCCTCCAGCGCGGCGAGCGTGGCGGAGCGGCTCGGCTCCTGCGACAGCCCCGTGCCCGTGACCCAGAACACCCGCGCGGCGCGGATGGCGTCCATGTCGAGCTCCTCGGCGCGGATCTCGAGGTCCGGCGCCTTGGGGAACCGGTAGAAGTAGAGCGGGAAGTCGTCCGGCGGGAAGATCTCGCAGAACGTCACCGGCGTCGGCAGCTCGGGCACCGCGGTGACGTAGCGGTCGTCGACGCCGTAGCCGCGCAGCGCGTCGTGGAGGAACTGGCCGAACGGGTCCTCGCCCGTGCGCGTGATCGTCGCCGCGCGGCGCCCGAAGCGGGCCGCCGCCACCGCGACGTTGCTGGAGCTGCCGCCGAGGTACTTCCCGAAGGACTCCACCGCGCGCAGCGGCACCCCGATCTGCAGCGGGTAGATGTCGACGCCGATGCGGCCCATCGTGATCACGTCGAAGGCCGCGTCCTGCGCGCTCACGCCGCTCACCAGCCCGCGTGCTCGCGGAGCCACTCGCGGTTGCGGACCTGCTCGCCGGCGGCGCCGGCGAAGGCCGCCTCGTCCTCGAGCACGCGGTCCTGCTCCACGACGACCCAGCCGTCGTAGCCGCCGTCCTTCACCGCCGCGATGAACGCGTCCAGGTCCACGTCGCCGTCGCCGAGCGCGCAGAACAGCCCGCGCCGCCAGGCGGTGATCGAGTCGGCGCGGTCGGCCTTGACGCCCTCGAGCACGTCGAGCCGTACGTCCTTCACGTGGATGGCGCGGATGCGCTCCCCCCAGTCGCGCAGCGCGGCGATCGGGTCGCCGCCGGCCACGGTCAGGTGGGCGCTGTCGAGGAGGAGCGGCACGTCCGTGCGCTCGAGGAACCGCTCGACCTCCGGCACCGCCTCCACGTAGCTCGCGGTGTGGTGATGGAAGACGGGCTCGTAACCGCGCTCGCGCGCCACGTCGGCGGCACGCGCGACGCCCTCGGCGAGCGTCTGCCAGCCGGCGTCGTCGAGCCCGAGCGACGGGTCGTCGCCGCCGCGCCCGGGGTTCGCGACCCGCTCCGGCCCGCCGGCGTCGCACAGCACGGGCAGCCCGCCCTCGGCGCCCGCTGCGTCGAAGAGGTCGAGCGTATGGCCCAGGCCCGCGAGGCCGGCGTCCCACTCGTCGCGGCGGCTGAAGGCGACGGGCACGAACCCGCCGACGAGGTCGAGGCCGGTGCGCTCGAGGCGCTCGCGCAGGACGTCGCCCTCGCCGAAGTAGCCGGGCGGGCCGAGGTCGGTGCCCGCGTAGCCCGCGCCGGCGATCGCCTCGAGCACCGCGACGGGGTCCGGAACGGGGAAGCTCGTCCCGACGGTCATCTCGAACGCGCCGTAGCTGAGCGGCGCGTTGGCGACGCGCACGCTCATCCCGCGCGCTCCGGTCGGTGTCCCAGCTCTCCCACGCTCGCCTCCCGCGCGGCTGCCGGGGGCGGGCGGCCGCGCTGTCTCGCTTCATGCCGGACAGCGGGGACTGTGCCAGGAACGCGCGCCGCCCGTCCCGCCGTCGGCGGCACGGGCGAGCGGATGCACGACCCCGCCGTGGAAACGTTTTCATCCACGGCGGGAGTTGTCAAGTCGACCGCGGGGGCGGCGGCCGCGGCGTGCGCCGCGGCGCGGTTCAGCGCACCTCGAGGCGGGGCCGGCGGCAGGCCTGGTCGTAGCAGACCTGCGGCTCGTCGGCGGAGCGCGCATGGAAGTGCACGGACGGCTCCCGGTAGGAGTCGAGCGCCAGCGCCCGGGTGATGGCGGCGATGATGCGTGCCATGATCGGTCCTTCCTGCGTGGTTCTGGGGAGCGAGGGCGGGGCCGGCGGCGAAGCAGGACCTGCCGGGCACCCTCGAGCAGCATCGTACGAGCGGCGCCGCGCCTTGAGTGTGATGTCCGTCCGGCGCCCTCAGCGCATCTCGCGCAGGATCTGGTGGACCATCGTGTCCTCCTCCGCGCCGGGCGACTCGATGGCCTCATGGAGCCGCTCGACGACCTCGTCGCTCCAGTCGTGCGTGTGGAGCAGCAGGTAGCGGAGCATCGCGATCCGCAGGTAGCGCTCGGTCTCCGTGCCCGGCCCGCCGATGTCGCACTCGCGCAGGACCTCGGCCACCGGCTCGTACTCCTCGCGGAACCACAACAGCGCCATCTCCGCGCGGGAGAGGAGCCGCCCGCGCGCGTGGCTGGCGCGGAAGCCCCACGCCTCGACGAGGCTCCCGAGCTGCGCCCAGCGCCACTCGTCGGAGAGCCGGATGCGCGCCCGCGCCGCCGCCGGCAGCGGCACGCGCTCGCGGAAGACGCGCTCGTGCCGCTTGAGCGGGAGCTCCCGGAGCTGCAGCTCCCGGTCGGCGCCGAGCTTCGTCTCCACCTCGCGGACGTGCGCCTCGATCTCCGAGTCGCCGAGCGCCCGGGCGACCGACACGCGGTGGTGGCCGTCCTCGACGAAGTGCAGCTCCCCGATCCGGTAGACCTCGATCGGCGGCATCGTCTCGCCCCGCCGGCGCGCTGCGGCGATCCGCTCCCAGCGGCCGCGGACCACCGGCGAGGCTGGGCGGAACTCGCGGTCGAACTCCCCGCGGCGGCGGTCGACGGTGCCGACGATCGAGTCGAGCGGGATCGTCTGGAATCCGAGGTCGCGCTGGCTGCGGCGGCCGAGCGCGCCCACGACCTCCTCGAAGGGCAGCATCACGGACACGTCGTCCGGCTCGTGGCGCAGCCGCGACGCGATCGCCGAGAGCGCGCGGCGGCGGCGCTCGCGGGCGAAGACGGCGCTCGCCTCGGCTTCGGGGAATCCGCTGGAGTCCATGGACCGTCGGACCATAGCCAGGCGGGCGCCGGCCGCGCGACGACCATGCCGGCGGCGGTCAGCGGGCGTCGAGCCCGGCGGCGATCGCGTCGGCGACGATCGCGTCGGCGACGAGCCCGGCGTCGGTCTTCGTCGTGGGAGCTCGTGCCCCTCGGGGCGGTGCGGAGGCTCGAGGCAGGTGCAGAGCACGCCGCGCACGCGCCCCGTCGCGTCGACCGGCGGAGTGCGACGCGGTAGCGCGATGGCCGCCGGCTGCGGCACCCGCTGACGGGCCCGCGGCAGCTCGCGCGCGAAGCGCCGCGGCGGAGCGCTCGTGCAGGGGGGCGACCGGCCGAGGAGCTCCCTCGCGCGGAAGGGGCCGTCGTCCGGGGAGGAACGGTCGCTCGAGCGTTGCGGTCCGCGCGCCCGCGTCCGGGGATGGCTCCGATGCCCTTCTGGCCCGAGGTGCGTCCGCGCCGCCCCCGGCGGGGCGGCGCGAAACGTCGGGGGAACGTCAGGACGACCGGGGGAGCACCGCGTCCGAGGCCCGCAGCGGCGGGATCCAGTCGCCGTGGGCCTCCAGGAGGTCGTCCACGAGCTGGGCGATCTCGTCGAGGGGAAGCTCCGCCGCGGTGTGGGGATCGAGCATCGCCGCGTGGTAGACGGGGTCGCGGCGGCCTGCGAGCGCACCCTCGACCGTCAGCCCCTGCACGTTGATGTTCGTCTGCATCAGGGCGGCGAGGTGGCGCGGGATGGCGCCGACCGGCTGGGGCTCGATGCCGCGGTCGGAGGCGACGCACGGCACCTCCACGCAGCAGTCGGGCGGCAGGTTGTCGATCAGCACCCCGCCGGCGGCGCGATTCGGCACGTTGCCGTTGAAGGTGAACGGCGTGCCGGTCTCGCACGCGTTGATGATGTCCGCCCCGTACTCCGCGCTGCGCTCCACGCCGAACGGCGCGTCCTCCTGCAGCCGGTCGCGCATCGCGTCCCACTCGGCGATCTGCCGCTCGCTGCGGCGCAGGTACTCGTCGAGCGGGATGTTGAACCGCTCGATCAGGTCCGGCCGGTCGGCCTTGATGAACCATGGCACGTACTCGGCGAAGTGCTCGGACGACTCCGTGACGAAGTAGCCGAAGTGCCGCAGCAGCTCGTAGCGGACGCGGTTGGTGTGGGGGACGCGGCCGTCCTCGAGGAGCTGGCGCAGCGCGGGATAGACGTCCTCGCCGCCGCGCTCCAGCCGCAGGAAGAACGCGACGTGGTTGATGCCGGCGACGTGGTAGGCGAGCTCCTCGGCCGGCACGCCGAGGTCGTCCGCGAGCTCGCCGGCGGTGTGCTGCACCGAGTGGCAGAGCCCGACCGTGCGGATCGGGCTCGCTTCCGCCACCGCCCAGCACAGCATCGCCATGGGGTTGACGTACTGGAGGAGCAGCGCGTCCGGGCAGAGCTCCTCCATGTCGCGGCAGACGTCGAGCAGCACGGGGATCGTGCGCAGCCCGCGCATGATGCCGCCGACCCCCAGCGTGTCGGCGATCGTCTGGCGCAGCCCGTAGCGCTTCGGAACCTCGAAGTCGACCACCGTCGAGGGGTGCAGGCCGCCGACCTGGAACGACGTCACGACGTAGTCGGCGCCCTCCAGCGCCGCGCGACGGTCGAGCGTGGCCTCGACCGTCGCCTTCGCGCCGGCTCCCTCGACGAGGCTGCGCGCCACGAGCTCGGAGGTCCCGAGGCGCTCCTGGTCGATGTCCATGAGCGAGAACGTGGTGGAGCCGGCGAGCGCGGGAAAGCGCACGACGTCACCGATGAGGTTGCGCGTGAACACCGTGGATCCCGCTCCGATGAAGGCGATCTTCGGCATCAGGTACGTCTTTCCGTGGGGAGCAGAGGCAGGCGGAACCGGCGGAGCGTGAGGGGATACGTGAACAGCTGGCCCGTGGCGGCCCGCTGCATCGCGATGGCCGTGAAGACGAGCCAGTTGAACGCGATGATCATGTTGACGAAGAGCAGGAACGGCAGGACCTGCACGGTGTACGCCGATCCCGTGGAGAGCCGGAGCCCGGCGACGATCAGCGCCAGGTACACGGCGACGGAGAGGTTGAAGCGCAGGGCGGCGGCGGCGTGCGCCCGCG
>DATMVH010000711.1:0-7845 GCA_035563395.1 Solirubrobacteraceae bacterium | reverse complement strand
CACTAGCAGCGCTTGCTTGATGCAACCTGCTTGTTCCAGATTTGGCGCGTGGCCGCTTGATGCGGAGGACCCGCCGACGCCCCAGCTACGCGTCGCGATCCCCGGGGCGGCTCAATGGTTCCTTCGGCTTGTTGTTGCGCGCCAACTGCTTCCAAAGTGCTTCCAACAGCGCCTCATGCAGACCCATGTGGCGAGTCCGACAAACGAAAAACCCCGCCGGAGCGGGGCTTTCTAAGGAGCCCTCTGCCGGACTCGAACCGGCGACCCCTTCCTTACCATGGAAGTGCTCTACCAACTGAGCTAAGAGGGCGCGACGGTCGGAGGGTAGCGCGCAGCGGCGCCCTCGTGGCGGCCCGCGCCGACGCGCGGAACGCGAGCGAGTCGCGGGACGGCAACGCGGGCATCCTCGCCGGAGTGCACCGCGCGTCGTCGCTCAACCCAGCGCTCGAGGACGTCGGCTTCTGCCCGCGCTGCGGCAAGCCGGCGGAGGTCGAGTTCCCGCACCTGATCACCTGCCCGCACTGCGGCTACGGCGCGTACTACAACCCGAAGCCGGTCGCCGCCGCGATCCCGACGACGGCGGACGGGCGGATCGTGCTGCTGCGGCGGGGGTTCGAGCCGGGGAAGGGGAAGTGGACGTTTCCCGGCGGGTTCGTCGACCTCGGCGAGTCCGTGGAGGAGGCGGCGGCGCGGGAGGTGATGGAGGAGATCGCGATCGAGGTGCGCCTCGACGGCGTGCTCGGCGTCTACAGCCGCCCCGACGACCGCGTGGTGCTGATCGTCTATCGCGCGACGACGCGCGAGACGCCGCGAACCACGCCGGAGGCGCCGGAGGTCGGCGTGTTCGCGCGGGACGAGGTGCCGTGGGACGAGCTCGCGTTCTGGTCGACCGAGCTCGCGCTGGCGGAGTACTTCGGCACGGCCGCCGGCGGGCGCCGGGCGTAACGGGCATTTGCCGCGAGACGCGGCGCCCACTCGGGTACCAGGACGCGAACGCCGACCCGAACCGCTCGTATGCTCGACGACGTGGAAGCCCAGCGCTTCGTCTCGGAGGAGGTCATCCCCCGCCTCCGCGGCCTGCTGCACGCGCACGCCGCCTGGGTGGCCGGCGTGCTCGCGGTCGTCCTCGTCGCGCTCGCGCCCACCGGGCACGCGCGGCTCGCCGCCACGATCTACGGCATCGGGCTCGTGGCGCTGTTCACGGTGAGCGCGACGTATCACCGCTGGCCCGGCGACCCGCGCTGGAAGCCGTGGCTGCGGCGGATGGACCACGCGACGATCTTCGTCTTCATCGCGGCGAGCTACACGCCGGTGGCGCTGCTGGTGCTCGAGGGGCCGATGCGGACGATGGTGCTCGTCTCCGTCTGGGTGGGCGCCGCGGGCGGGGTGGCGCTCAGCCTCGCGTGGATCAGCGCCCCGCGGCTGCTGAACGCCATCGCGTACCTCGCGGTCGGCTGGGTCGCCGTCATCGCGCTGCCGCAGCTCGTCAGCCGCGCCGGCGCCGCGCCGCTGATCCTGCTCCTCGCCGGCGGGGCGCTGTACTCGGTCGGCGCCGCCGTCTACGCCGCCCAGAAGCCGAACCTGTGGCCGCGGACGTTCGGCTTCCACGAGGTCTTCCACGCGCTCGTCATCGCCGCCGCGGTGGTGCACTTCATCGCGATGGCGGGCTGGGTCGTGCCGTCCGCAGGCGCCTGACGACGTCCGCCAGGCCCGGCGGCTCGACGTCGCCCATCGCGGCGACGGAGGCCGGCTTCAGCCACGCGCAGCCGAGCAGCGCCGCGCAGTCCTCCAACGACACGATCGGCGGCGCCGGCCACTCCGCGAGCAAGAACGCCTCCTGGCCGACCCGCCGCTCCCCCTCCCACAGGAAGTCGCGCGGAACCATGAGCGGCCCGCGCAGGGACCCCGCCTCCAAGCCGGTCTCCTCGCGCAGCTCGCGTCGCGCGGCGGCCTCGAAGCTCTCGCCGCGCTCGACCCCGCCGCCCGGCGGCTCCCAGAACTGCTGCCCCGACGCCGGATCGCGCCAGCGCAACAGGAGCACGAGGCGGCCACCGGCGAGGCACACGACCCGGGCGGCGGCGCGCCGGACGAGCGGCACGGTCACGCCGGCGAGCATAAGCGGCCCCGTTCCGGCGAACGCGGCGTAGAGTCCGCCCAAGAGGCGAGGAACCGGAGGACGTCGTGAGAAGGCCATGGAGCACCCTGCTGTGCGCGCTCGGCGCGCTCCTCTTCCTCCTCGCGCCGGCGCCCGCGGCCACCGCGAAGGAGCGCGTCCTCACCCTGTACTCGCCGCGCATCGACTCCGCGCCGTACGTCCACGACACCCACCAGGTGCGCCTGCGCGCCGACGGCGTCCACGCGCCCGCCCGCCCCGGCTACATCCTCGGCTTCGACGAGATGGCGCTCGTCGACTCCAAGGACCCCGACGCGGAGCCGCTGCCCATCGCCAAGATGATGGTCCACCACTTCCTCTACTACGCCGAGGACCGGGTCGACGACGACGCCGGCTGCTGGCGCGGCTCCGGGTTCATCGGCGGGCGCGGCGAGGAGCATCCGCGGGGCCGCACCGTCATCTCGCTCCCAGGACCCCTGACCGACCGCTACGGCATCGCGAACCGGCGGGCGGACGGCTCCGCGCCGGACTGGGCGCTGACCGCGATGGTGATGAACCACTACAAGCGGCCGAAGAGCTTCTACATCCGCACGCGCGTCCGCTACACGACGGAGCCGCGCCGGCCGGTGCGGCTGGCGGTGATCGGCAACTGCCACCAGCTCGCCAACGGGATGGCCTACGACGTGCCGGGCGGCGGCGCGCCGGGCTCCGAGCACGTGGACGAGAGCCTGTGGACGGCGCCGTTCACCGGCCGCCTGCTCGCCGCGTTCTCCCACCAGCACGGCGGCGGCAAGCACCAGGTGCTCGAGAGCGTGACGTGCGGACGGCGGATCTTCGACGCGCCGGTCTACCACGGGCTCCCGAACCACCCCTACAACCGCATCCGACCCATCCTCCACGAGCCCGGGCCGGTCGGGACCGGCGCCTACGCGTCGGCGACGGGCGTGCCCATCGTCCAGGGCGAGGTCCTGCGCCGCGCCGCGTTCCACGACGCGCGGAACCTGCACGTGGCGGCGATGGGCTTCTGGATCGCGGTGATGACGAAGGACCCCGCCGTCGCGCCGTGCGGGCCGGTGCCGGCCGACTTCGTCGAGCTGAACCGCCCGGCGTCGTTCGACCCCACGCCGCATCACGCCTTGGTCGTGCCGCAGCTCGCGCGGCCGCGCGGACCGTTCCGGCCGTTCGACGGCGCGCCGCTCTCCGTCGGCGACGGCGGCTTCTCCCCCGGCAGGGTCACCGCCGCGGTCGGCCAGACCGTCACCTGGCGGTTCGCCGGCGCCGCGCCGCACAGCGTCACGGTGGCCAACGGGCCGCGCGGCTTCTCGTCCGTCTACTGGGGACAGACGCGCGGCTCGTACTCCTTCACGCCGCAGGTGCCGGGAACCTACCGGCTCACCTGCCTCGTGCACCCGACGACGATGGCGCAGACGCTCGAGGTGCGCTGACGCTCAGGCGCGCGACGCGCCGGCGCCCGATCCGCGCGCGGCGGTTCACCGCGCGCGGGCGCGGGAACTCAGCTCCACCCGCCGGCGATGGCTTCCTGGGGGGTGCTCACGGCGGTTACACTCCGTCCAGTGCCGGAAGCTGGACGCTCGACGCGCCTGTCGCCTTGGGGCCGCGTCGTCCTCGCCTCGGCGATCCTCGTGCTCGGCGCCATCGTCGGGCTCGTCGCGTCCGAGCTCACGACGCGGCGCGAGGAGCTGGTCAGCTACCCCGTCGGGGGCGCGGTCGCCGGGCTGTCGTTCGACGTCGGGGACGCGGCGATCGAGGTCGTGGGCGGCGGGACGGCGCGCGAGGTGGACGTCCAGCGCCGCGAGCGCTCCGCGTTCGGGCACGCGCCGGAGACGACGCGCTCGGTGGCGGGCGGGACGTTCATGGTGAAGTCGCGCTGCCCGACCGAGCTGCTGCGCTCGTGCGCCGTGCGCTACCGCCTCGTCGTCCCGGACAACCTCCCGATCGAGATCCGCACGGACGGCGGCGAGGTGCGCTTCCGCGGCTACCGCGGCTCCGCGACCGTCGTGACGCAGAGCGGCGACATCGACATCGCGGACTTCTGCGGGTTCTCGCTCGACGCGCGCGCGGAGAGCGGCGACATCGAGTCGTTCTGGACGTGCCCGCCGCAGCGGCTGTCGCTGCGCGCCGGCTCGGGCTCCGTGCACGCCGTGGTGCCGTCCGGGCCGTACCGCGTCGACGCCGAGAGCTCCTCCGGGAGCAACGTCGTCCGCGGCGTCACGGCGACCACCGAGGCGCCGTTCTCGATCCAGGCGCTGAGCTCGAGCGGCGACGTGGTCGTGGAGGGGCGGCAGTGATGGGCTCCCTGGAGCTCGGCCGGCGCCTGCACCAGGCCGGCCAGGCCATCTCCTACCTGGCGGTCACGCTGCCGATCGCGATCCTGGCCGTGCCGGCGGTGCTCCTGCTCGTGCTCGGCGCGGCCTTGTCCGCCGTCGGCATCGGGCTGCCGATCGTCGTGCTCGCCGCGGTGATCTGCCGCCGGCTCGTGCGGCTCGACCGCCGCGCCGCGAACCGCTTCCTCGACGCGCACGTGCCGCCGCTCCCGAGCGCGCCGCGCGTGGGCGGGAGCGCCTTCCGCCAGTCGCTGAACGTGCTCGCCGACCGCGCGCTGTGGCGCGTGGTCGCCCAGCTCGTGATCAAGCCCCCGCTGGTCGCGGCGCTGCTCGTCGTCGCCTGCACCCCGGTCGTCCTGCTCGCCGGCGTGATCCAGCTGGGCATCGACGGGATCGCCGGCGGCGGCGCGCTCGACTACGTCGGGCCTTGGCGCCTCGGCCCGGGTCTCGGCATCGCGCTGCTGGTCTTCGCGATCCCGACGGCCGTGATCGCGCTCGCGACGCTCGACGCGCTGAAGACCGTCCTCTGCACGATCACCCGCGGCGTGCTCGCGCCGCGGACGACGGCCGGCGGGCCGGTGCGCGAGATCCTCGCCGAGAGCCTCGGCGACCGCAGCGCTTCGATCGCCTACTGGCTGCCCGAGCAGGAGCGGTTCGTCGACGAGACGGGTCGGCCGGTGGAGCTGCCGAAGCCCGAGAGCGGCCGGGCGTGGACGGCGGTGGAGCAGGACGGCGTCCGCGTGGCCGCGATCATCCACGACGCGTCGCTGGACACGAGCCGCGAGCTCGTCGCCGCGGCCGCGGCCGCGTCCTCGCTCGCGATCGACAACGAGCGGCTGAAGGCGGACCTGCGCGCGCGCCTGGAGGAGCTGCGCGTGTCGCGCATGCGCATCGTGGAGGCGGCCGACGCCGCGCGCCGCCGGATCGAGCGCGACCTGCACGACGGGGCGCAGCAGCGGCTCGTCGCGCTCGCGCTCGACCTGCGGATGCTCAAGGCGCGGCTCAAGGAGCAGCCGGAGGCCGTGGCCATGGTCGAGGAGATCTCGGCCCGGCTCAACGGCGCGCTGGCGGAGCTGCGCGAGTTCGCGCGCGGCATCCATCCCGCGATCCTCACCGACCGCGGCCTGCAGCCGGCGGTCGAGGCGGTCGCCGACCGCGCCGCGGTGCCCATCGACGTCGAGATCGCCATCCAGGAGCGCCTGCCGGCGCCGGTCGAGGCGGCGGCGTACTTCGTGGTCGCCGAGGCGGTCACGAACGTCGACCGCTACGCGGGCGCGAGCCAGGCGCAGGTGGTCGTCCGGCGCGAGGGCGAGGTGGTGGTGGTGACGGTGTCCGACGACGGCATGGGCGGCGTGGACGTGCAGGCGGGCAGCGGCCTGCGCGGCCTCCAGGACCGCGTCGCCGCCCTCGGGGGCACGCTGATGATCGACAGCCCGCCCGGTCGCGGCACCCGCGAGGAGCTGCGCGACCCGGCGCTCCTCGCCCCGCTGGGAGTCGGTCGTGGTGGCGGGCGGGTCGGCGCCCGTCCCGCAGCCCGAGGAGCGCCCCGGGCCGCGCGGCGCCGTCCGCATCACGGTGGTGACCCACGGGCAGGCCTCGAGCCCGTTCTGGGCGATCGTGCGCAACGGCGTCGACGCCGCGGCCCGGCAGATGGACGTCCTCGTCAGCTACCGCGCGCCCGAGGTCTACAGCGTCGCGCGCATGGAGCAGCTGGTCGGCGACGCGATCGCCAGCCAGCCCGACGGGCTCGTCGTGTCCGTGCCCGAGCCCGCGCTCGCCTCGGGCGTGCGCCGGGCGATCGAGGCCGGCATTCCGACGATCACCATCAACTCGGGCCTCGACGTCGCACGCCGGCTCGACGTGCTCGCGCACGTGGGTCAGCCGGAGGAGGACGCCGGGTTCAAGGCGGGCCGCCGGCTCGCCGCGGCGGGTGTCCGGCGCGCGCTGTGCGTCAATCACCAGGTCGGCAACACGGGCCTGGACGCGCGCTGCCGCGGGCTCGCGCGCGCCATGCGGGCGGCGGGCGGGACTTCGCGGGTCGTCGTCATCAACTCGGACAGCCCGACGGCGCCCGCGCGCATCGCCGCGACGGCCGAGGCGAACCGCAGCGACGGCATCCTGGCCCTGAGCGCCCCCACCGGCCTGATGAGCGCGGAGGCGATCAGCCGCGCCGGGCGCACGGCAGGCGTGACGGTCGGGACGTTCGACCTCGGGGTGGACGTGCTCGAAGCGGTGCGCGACGGGCGGATCGCGTTCGCGATCGACCAGCAGCCGTACCTGCAGGGCTACTGGCCGGTCCTGATGCTCGCACAGCGAGCGCGCTACGGGCTCCTCCCCGGCCAGGGCCAGCTCATCCCCACCGGCCCGAACTTCGTCACGCGCCGCGACGCGCAGCGCGTGATCGGGCTCAGCCGGCGGACGATCCGCTGAGCTGGCCGCCGTCGGGGCGCAGCCGGTAGCCCGCGCCGCGGACGGTCTCGATCGACGACACCCCGAACGGCCGGTCGATCTTCTCCCGCAGGTAGCGGACGTAAACGTCGACGACGTTCGAGCGGTTCTCGTAGCCGTCGTCCCACGCATGCTCCAGGAGCTGGAAGCGGTCGAGCACCTCGCCGGGCCGGCGCATGAAGGTCTCGAGCAGCGCGAACTCCTTGGCCGAGAGCCTGATGTCGGTCTCGCCGCGCCACACGCGCTTGGACGGCGGATCGAGCCGTAGGTCGCCGGCGCTGAGCACCACCGGGCGCTCGACGGCGCCGCGGCGCACGAGCGCCCGGAGGCGGGCGCTCAGCTCGGCGAACGAGAACGGCTTGACGAGGTAGTCGTCGGCGCCGCTGTCGAGCCCGTGCACGCGGTCCTCGACCGCGTCGCGCGCGGTGAGGATCAGGATCGGCGCCCAGATGTCGTCCGCCCGCAGCCGGCGGCAGACCTCGAACCCGTCGGCGCCCGGAAGCATCACGTCGAGGACGATCGCGTCGTAGTTCGTGGCGGCCGCCATCCACAGCGCGTCCTCGCCGTTCACCGCGACGTCGGCGGCGATGCCGTCGTCGCGCAGGCCGCGGCGGATCAGCGAGGCCAGCTTGACGTCGTCTTCGACCACCAGGACGCGCATGGCGGCGATTGTCGCGGATCGGGATGAAGGCCATGTGAGGGACCGCCGTCTCATGGCGATCTCATGGGCGCGGCGTACCATGGTGCCACGACGACGGGGGGAGATCGCGCATGTCCGACACGCTCAAGAAGATCCTCGCCGCGGTGGCGGCGGTCGCGGCCCTGGCGCTCGGCGCGGCGGCGCTGGCGAGCGCCACGTCGGGCGCGGCGCAGCAGCCGGCGGCGCAGCAGCCGGCGGCGCAGGAGCGCGACGACGCGGGGGAGGCCTCCGGCCTCTCC
>DATMVH010000710.1:0-4256 GCA_035563395.1 Solirubrobacteraceae bacterium | reverse complement strand
CGCCGCGGCCGAGCGCGTGCGCGCCGCCGGCCTCGACGACGTCGAGACGACCGGCGACGACGAGGAGCTGTGGATGCGCCAGCGGGTCCGCCAGCGCGTCGAGGCACCGGAGGACACGTGCGCGGTCAAGGTGTCCGGCCGGATCGGGGACCTGCCGGCCGCCGTGCGGGCGGCGGCCGACGCCGGCGGGAGCCTCGTCGGCCGCGCGGGCCTCGGCCTGTTCTGGCTCACCGTGCCGGCCGAGGCGGTGCCCGCCGTCCGCGAGGCGCTGGCGCCCCGCGCGTGCACCGTGCTGGACGCGCCCGCCGCGCTGCGGGAGGACGCGTGGCCGGCGCCGGAGGAGGGAGCGCTGGCCGTGATGGCCCGCGTCAAGGAGCGCTTCGACCCCGCGCGGATCTTCCGCCCGGGCAGCTTCGTGGGAGGCATCTGAGACATGGCGACGCTGGACCGGGCGTGGGACGCGCACCGCCCGCCCGACCCCGACCTGATCGCGGACTGCGTGCACTGCGGCTTCTGCCTGCCGACGTGCCCGAGCTACGCGGTGTTCGAGGAGGAGATGGACTCCCCGCGCGGCCGCATCGTGCTGATGCGCGTGGGCCACGAGGAGGGCACGGACGCCTCGCCCGAGATGCGGACCCACTTCGACCGCTGTCTCGGCTGCATGGCGTGCGTGACCGCGTGCCCGTCCGGCGTCCAGTACGACAAGCTCATCCTCGAGACGCGCCCGCAGATCGAGCGCAACGCGCCGCGGCCGCGGCGCGAGCGGCTGCTGCGGCGCGCGATCTTCGCCCTCTTCACCCACCCCGGCCGCCTGCGCGCCATGACGCCGGCGCTGCTGCTCCAGCAGCGGTTGGGGGTCCGCGAGCGGCTCGCGCCCCGGCTCGGCCGCGTGCCGGAGCTGCGGGCGCTGCTCCAGCTCGCGCCGCCGGTGAAGGCGCGCGCCGCCGTGACGCGGCTGCCCGAGGTGACGCGCGCGAAGGGCGCGCCCCGCGGTCGCGTCGCCTTCATGCAGGGCTGCATCCAGCGCGTGTTCTTCGGCGACGTCAACGCCGCGACGGTGCGCGTGCTGAGCGCCGAGGGCTGGGAGGTGCACGCGCCGCGCCTGCCGCGCTGCTGCGGGTCGCTGCAGATGCACGCGGGCGTCGAGGACGAGGCGAAGGAGCTGGCCAAGGCGATGATCGCCGCCTACGAGGACTTCGAGGCGATCGCCGTCAACGTGGCGGGCTGCGGCTCGGGGATGAAGGACTACGCGCACCTGCTCGGCGACGACCCGGCGTGGGCGGACCGCGCGGCGGCGTTCTCGGCCAAGGTCCGCGACGTCTCGGAGCTCCTCGCCGAGCACGAGCCACGCGCGCCGCGCCACCCGCTCCCGATGCGCGTCGCCTACCACGACGCGTGCCATCTCGCCCATGCGCAGCAGGTGCGGGAGCAGCCGCGGTCGCTGCTGCGCGGCATCCCCGGCCTCGAGCTGCTCGAGCCCGCCGAGTGGGAGCTGTGCTGCGGCTCGGCGGGCATCTACAACCTCGTGCAGCCCGAGGCCGCCGCGGAGCTCGGCGCCCGCAAGGCGGGCAATCTCGTGGCCACGGGCGCCGAGGCCGTCGCCGCCGCCAACCCGGGCTGCGCGCTCCAGATCGCCGCGCACCTCGGCGACCGCACGCTGCCCGTCTTCCATCCCATGACCCTGCTCGACCACGCCATCCGGGGGACCCGTCCATGACGAACCGCCGCATCGACGTCGACACCACCGGCGACGGCGCGCACGACGCGATCCTCACCCAGGAGGCGGTGGACTTCGTCGTCGAGCTCCACACGCGCTTCGGCCCGCGCCGGCAGGAGCTCCTCGGCGCGCGGCGCGACCGGGCGGCGGAGCTGACGAGCGGCGGCACGCTGGACTTCCTCGAGGAGACCCGAGGAATCCGGGAGGGCGACTGGCGGGTCGCCGAGCCGCCGCAGGACTACCTGGACCGGCGCGTCGAGATCACGGGGCCGACCGACGGCAAGCTCGTCATCAACGCGCTCAACTCCGGCGCGCGCGGGTTCATGGCCGACTTCGAGGACGCGAACTCCCCCACGTGGCCGAACCAGGTCGGCGGCCACCTGAACCTCATCGACGCGATCGAGGGAACGATCGAGTACGAGTCGAGCGACGGCCGCCACTACGCGCTCGAGGACGATCCCGCGACGCTGCTGATCCGCCCGCGCGGCTGGCACCTGCCGGAGAAGCACTTCCGCGTGGACGGCGAGCCCGTGTCTGGCTCCCTGTGCGATTTCGGCCTCTACGCGTACCACTGCGCCCGGCGGCTGCACGAGCGCGGTCGCGGCGTCTTCTTCTACCTGCCGAAGATGGAGCACCACCTCGAGGCGCGGCTGTGGAACGACGCCTTCGCCTGGGCCGAGGACGCGCTCGACCTGCCGGCCGGCGCGATGCGGGCGACCGTGCTCATCGAGACGCTGCCCGCGGCGTTCCAGATGGACGAGATCCTGTACGAGCTGCGGGAGCACTCGCTCGGCCTCAACGCAGGTCGCTGGGACTACATCTTCTCGATGATCAAGTGCTTCCGCGACCGGCCGGAGTTCGTCCTCCCCGACCGCAACGACGTGAAGATGACCGTGCCCTTCATGCGCGCCTACACGGAGCTGCTGGTCAAGACGTGCCACGCCCGCGGCGCCTTCGCCATGGGCGGGATGGCCGCCCTGATCCCGTCGCGGAAGGACCCCGAAGCGAACGAGCGGGCGATCGCGGCGGTGCGCGAGGACAAGCAGCGCGAGGCCGAGGCGGGGTTCGACGGCACGTGGGTGGCGCATCCCGACGTCGTCGGCGCGGCGATGGAGGCCTTCGACGCCGTGCTCGGCGACAAGCCGAACCAGATCGACCGCACGCGCGACGACGTGCAGGTGACCGCCGCGGACCTCCTCGACGCCGCCTCCACGCCGGGCGACATCACCGAGGAAGGGCTGCGCAACGACGTCAACGTCGGCTTCCAGTACATCTCGAACTGGCTCGGCGGGCGCGGCGCGGCGGGGATCAACAACCTCATGGAGGACGCGGCGACCGCCGAGATCTCCCGCTCGCAGGTCTGGCAGTGGATCCGGCACGGCAAGTTCAGCCGCGAGCGGGTGCGCGAGGTGCTGGACGAGGAGATGGCGAGGATCCGCGCGGAGGTCGGCGACGAGGTGTGGGAGAAGGGCCGCCCGGACGAGACGCGCGAGGTGTTCGAGCGCGTCGCGCTCGGCGAGGAGTTCCCGGAGTTCCTGACGCTGCCGGCGTACGAGAAGCTGGAGTAGCCCGGGCGGCGCTCGCTTGATGCCCCGGCGTTCGGGCATCCTTGAGGCATGGCCGCGCGCACGGACGCCGAGCACGACGCACGGACGCGGTTCGGCGCGCGCGCCGTGCTCGCCTACGTGGCGCTGGCGCTCGTCGCCGTCCCCTTCTCGCTGCTGCTGTTCCTCGTGGAGGACCGCTGGCGCCCGCTGCTGCGGCTGGACGCGGGCGCGCGCGACTCGCTGAACGCGTTCGCGCTCGAGCAGCACTGGTTCGTCACCGCCATGAAGACGGTGAGCTTCATCGGGTCGAGCCGGGTCTATGTCCCCCTGTTCACCGCCCTCGTCGTGTGGCTGGCGCTGCGCCGCGTGCCGCGGCTCGCGGTCTTCGTCGCCGTGACCATGCTCGGGAGCTGGGCGCTGAACGCGACGGTCAAGGTGCTCGTGGATCGCGCCCGCCCCGTGCTTCCCGAGCCGGTCGCCCACGCCGGCGGGATGAGCTTTCCCAGCGGCCACGCGCAGTCCGCCTTCGTGGCCGGATCCGTGCTGCTCCTCGTCTTCCTTCCCGTCCTGCGCGGCCGCCGGCGCGTCGTCGCCGTCGGCGCCGCGGTCGCGTGGGCGCTGCTCGTCGGCTTCTCGCGCGTGGCGCTCGGCGTCCACTACGTCTCCGACGTGCTCGCGGGCTTCGTCCTGGGCGCCGCGTGGGTGAGCCTGACGACGGCGCTGTTCAGCGCCTGGCGGCGCGAGCGGGGACTGCCGCCGGTCGAGCCGTCCGAAGGGCTCGAGCCCGAGGACGCGCGGCTCCTCGACCCCGGCGAGCCCACGGCCCCCGGGGTCACGGGTCGCGGCGCGGCGATGCGTCCCGACCCGCGCGGTCGAGGGCGATCCGCCCGATGATCGTTCTCTGTGGCGCGACCGGGATGCCGGGCGCGGAGGTCGCGCGCCGGCTCGCGGGGCGCGAGGACCTGCGGCTGCCCGTGCGTCCCGGGTCGCCG
>DATMVH010000709.1:0-3285 GCA_035563395.1 Solirubrobacteraceae bacterium | reverse complement strand
GCCCTGCGGCGGACGGTCATCGCGCCGCTGGCGGGGCTCGCCGGCGACGTCGGCCGGGTCGCCGGGGGCGAGTTCTCGCTGCGGGTCCGCAGCGAGGGCCCGCGGGAGATCGCCGACCTGGGCCGCGGCGTGGACGCCATGCGCGCCCGGATCGTCGAGGAGGTCACGGCGCTGCGCGACGCGGAGGCCGTGCTCGTGCGCCGGGCGGAGGAGCTGCGACGCTCCAACGCCGAGCTCGAGCAGTTCGCCTACGTCGCCTCGCACGACCTGCAGGAGCCGCTGCGGAAGGTCGCCAGCTTCACCCAGATGCTCCAGCGGCGCTACGAGGGACAGCTGGACGAGCGCGCCGACCGCTACATCGAGTTCGCCGTCGACGGCGCCAAGCGCATGCAGGAGCTCATCAACGACCTGCTCGCCTTCTCGCGCGTCGGGCGGATCGGCGGCCCGCGCGAGCGCGTCGACGCCGGCGCGCTCGTCGCCCGCGCCACCGCGAACCTCTCCGCGTCGCTGGAGGAGACCGGCGCGGAGGTGGACGTCGGCGAGCTGCCGGAGGTCGAGGGCGACCCCGGCCTGCTCACGCTCGTCTTCCAGAACCTGATCGGCAACGCCGTCAAGTTCCGCGCGCCGGAGCGGCCGCCGCGCGTCGCGATCGGCGCGGAGCGCGCGGACGGCGGCTGGCGGTTCACGGTGACCGACAACGGCATCGGCGTGGACCCCGAGTACGGCGACCGCATCTTCGTGATCTTCCAGCGCCTGCACACGCGGACCGCGTACGAGGGGACGGGGATCGGCCTCGCCATGTGCCGCAAGATCGTCGAGTACCACGGCGGCCGGATCTGGCTCGATCCGCCTCCGCCCGACGGCGGCTCCGCCTTCTGCTTCACCCTGCCCGACGCCCAGAACGAGGAGCACGACATTGAGCATCCCTGACACCGCCGCGCCGATCGAGGTCCTGCTGGTGGAGGACGACCCCGGAGACGTCCTCCTGATCCAGGAGGCGTTCGCCGACAACAAGGTCCGCAACCGGCTCCACACGGTCGCCGACGGCGTCGACGCGCTGCGCTTCCTGCGACAGGAGGACGAGTTCGCCGAGGCGCCGCGGCCCGACCTCATCCTGCTCGACCTCAACCTGCCCCGCAAGGACGGACGCGAGGTGCTCGCCGAGGTCAAGACGGACGAGGCGCTCCAGCAGATCCCCGTCGTGGTGCTCACGACGTCGAAGCTGGAGGAGGACGTCCTGCGCTCCTACAGGCTGCACGCGAACGCCTACGTGACCAAGCCCGTCGACTTCGACCGCTTCATCGAGGTGGTCCGCCAGATCGACGAGTTCTTCGTCACCGTGGTGAAGCTGCCGCGCGCCGGCCGCTGAGCGGAGCCCGAGTACCCTCACTTCCCGATGAACGACCAGCCGCGCGATCCCGCCACCGAAGTCCATCGCATCGCCGACCCGCAGGCCACGCGGGTGGCGTCGTACCTCGCCACCCGCGACGAGGTCTCGCGCGTGCTGCTGCTCTACTCCGGCGGGCTCGACACGAGCGTGATGCTCAAGTGGATCCAGGACGAGTACGCGGCCGAGGTCGTCGCCCTCACGGTGAACCTCGGGCAGCCGGGCGAGGACTACGAGGTCGTGCGCGGAAAGGCGATGCGGCTCGGGGCGCTCGACTGCCACGTCGTCGACGCGCGCGAGGAGTTCGCCCGCGAGTACGTCCTGCCCGCGATCAAGGCGAACGCCGACTACGGCGACGGCTACCCGCTGTTCACCGCCCTCGGCCGCCCGCTGATCGCCAAGCTGGCCGTCGAGTACGCGCGCAGGACGGGCTGCGACACGATCGCCCACGGCTGCACCGGCAAGGGCAACGACCAGGTGCGGATCGAGTCGACGATCGCCACGCTGGCCCCGGAGCTCAAGGTCATCGCGCCCGTCCGCTCGTGGGCGATGGGCCGCGACGAGGAGATCGCCTACGCGCGCAAGCACGGCATCCCCGTCAAGGGCGGCACGGAGAGCGCGCCGTACTCCATCGACGACAACCTCTGGGGCCGCTCCTCCGAGGGCAAGTGGATCGAGGACCTCTCGCACGCGCCGGACGACGACGTCTTCCAGCTCGTCACGCGGCCGGAGCTCGCGCCGGACGAGGCCGAGGTCGTCGAGGTCGCCTTCGAGGCCGGCACGCCGGTCGCCTTGAACGGCGAGCGGCTCGGGCTGGTGGAGCTGATCGAGCGCGCGGCGGAGATGGGCATGCGCCACGGCGTCGGCATCGTCGACCACATCGAGGACCGCATCGTCGGCCTGAAGGTCCGCGACATCTACGAGGTGCCGGCGGCGGCGATCCTGTTGAAGGCGCACCGGGAGCTCGAGCGCCTGTGCGGGACGATCCACCAGAACCAGTTCAAGCCCCAGCTCGACCAGCGCTGGGCGTACCTCGTCTACGCCGGGCTGTGGTGGGAGCCGCTGCGCGAGGACATCCAGGCCTACGCCGAGCACGTCAACCGCCGCGTCGACGGGACGATCGGCTTGAAGCTCTTCAAGGGATCCGTGCGGGTCGTCACGCGCGAGAGCCCGAACGCCGTGTACGACGCGCAGCTCGCGTCCTTCGCCGAGTCCGGCGGGCTGTTCTCCCAGCAGGCGTCGCCGGGCTTCATCGAGCTGTGGGGCCTGCAGTCGCGCATGGCCCACCGGCTCCGCAGCGGCGGATAGGGTTCGCGCATGGGATACAAGATCCTCGGCTGGGCGGTGTGGAACGGGGCGAAGCTGTTCCTCCGGCGCAAGTACGGCCGCGCGATGGTGCCGGTGCCGGTGCTGGCCGGCGGGGTCGTGCTGGCGGCGGTCGGCGTGGCGCTCGCGGCGCGCCGCAGCGGCGGCGAGTCCGCGGGCTGAGCGCCGTCGGGCGGGCGAGGCGAGGGCTCCGCCGGTCCGTTTGAGACGATGACGGGGTGGAGGAGTCGCGTCAGTCCGCCGGCGCCGGTGTCGGGACGCTGGTCATCGAGGCGGTGGAGTCGCTGCCCGGCGCCGACGGCGCCGGCATCGTCCGTGTGCGCGGGCGCTGGGCGGAGGCGGCGCACCGCGCGGAGCTGCCGGTGCTGTGCGTGCGCGCCGGGAGTGTCGTGCACCGCTTCGAGTCGCTGCCGGATGCGCGGTTCGGGCGCGACCCCGCGGTGTGGCGCGCCACGTACCTCGTCCCCGCCGAGCTGATCGAGCCGGGCGCGGGCGCGCTGTCCGTGGTGTGGCCGGACGGCACGGAGGGTGCGCTTCCGGCGGAGGGCGGGCGTGTCGCGGCGGCTTCGGCG
>DATMVH010000708.1:0-2954 GCA_035563395.1 Solirubrobacteraceae bacterium | reverse complement strand
CGCACGTGCCCGGCGACCTGCAGTGCGACGCGCGCGCGATCGCCCGCGCCCTGGTCCGCGAGGCCGAGGCCGCCGGCGCCGCGGTCCGCACGGGCGTCGCCGTCGAGCACGTCGAGGTGGCCCGCGGCCGCGCCCGCGGCGTCCGCACCGGGGCGGGGCGCATCGCGGCGGGCACGGTGGTCCTCGCCGCGGGCGCGTGGACCCGGCCGCACGCCGAGAGCGCCGACGTGCCGCTGCCGCTCGAGCCGCGCAAGGGCCAGCTCGTCCGCCTGCTCACGCCGCAGCCCGGGTTCGTCCGCCACAAGGTGCTCGACGGCGCCTATCTCGCCGCCGTGCGCGATCCCGAGGCGGGACTGCAGCTCGCGAGCGTGGTGGAGACGACGCTCGACGGCGACCTCCTCGTCGGGTCCTCGCGCGAGCGCAGCGGCTTCGACGTCGCGGTCGCCCCGGACGTGACCGCGGCGATGATCGAGCGCGCGGCGCGGCTGTTCCCGGCCGTGCGCGCGCTGCCGGTCGCGGGAGCGTGGGCGGGCCTGCGGCCGTGGTTGCCCGACGGGCTGCCGGCGATCGGCCCGTCCGCCGCCGTCGAGGGCCTGTGGCTCGCCACGGGCCACGAGGGCGCGGGCGTCGCGCTCGGGCCCGCGACGGGGCGGCTCGTCGCGCAGCTGCTCTGCGGCGAGGCGCCGCTCGCGGATCCGGCGCCCTTCACGCCCGACCGCTTCCTCCGCGCGGTGGCGAGGCGATGAGCGGCGTGCGGGCGACGGGCGGCTGCCTGTGCGGGGCGGTGCGCTATGCCGTGCACGGGCCGCTGCGCGACGTCGTGCTGTGCCACTGCAGCCGCTGCCGGCGCAGCCACGGCCACGTCGCCGCGTACGCGGCGTGCGCCCGCGGCGATCTCGTCGTGGAGGACGCCGAGCCGCTGCGCTGGTACGAGGCCGACGGGCGCGCGCGGGGGTTCTGCGGCCGCTGCGGCGCGAGCCTGTTCTGGCGCGCCGAGGGCCGCCCGACCGTGTCCGTCGCCGCCGGCACGCTCGACCAGCCGACGGGCCTGCGGACGGTGGCGCAGATCTTCACCCGCGACCGCGGCGACTACTACGCGCTCGGCGGCGAGGGCGAGTGCTTCGCGGGCGCGCTGCCCGCCGGCGCGCCGTAGTCAGTCCCCGGGAAGCGGGTCGCCGGCCGAGGGGCACGCGGCCTCGGCGGCCGTCACCGCCGCCTCGAGCTCGTCGGGGCCGGCGGCGAACGCGCGGCGCGTCGCCACGTTGCACGCGATCCGCGCCTTCAGCTCCTCCTGCGCGCCGGTGACCGTCGAGCGCAGCGACGCCAGCGGCGCGCGCACCTCGGCGGGCGGCTGCAGCCGCCCGGTGCCCAGCGCCCAGCCGAGCGCCGCGACGCAGAGCAGCGCGCCGACGGGGCTACGGCGGGCGAGCAGGAGGAGGGCGGCGGCGACGGCGGCGGCGGCGAGCACGGCGCGACCCTACGACGGCTGCGCGAGCGCGCCGCACCGGGCCTGTACGAAGGTCGCCCGGCTCTGAACCTTCGGCGGGCGGTGATACGTCGTCGGGCGCCCGCGACGCCGGCCCGTCGAAGGTGCGTGTGATCGGCGTGCAAGCGCCGTGTCATCGAGCTCCGGGACGGTTGCCGCGTCCATACGAGCTGCTCAAGGAGGCAGTCGATGCACCCTCATCTGAGCGCCGCGCTGGCAGAGGCGCGAGCCGCTGAGCTGGGCCGCAGGCGGCGGGCTCGCCCCGTCGTCGTGGCAGGAGGCGCACCGCGGGCGGACGCGATGCCGCCCGCCCGCGGGGCGTGGCTGGACCGTGCCGCACGCCCGTTCGTGGCCTCTCCGCGGACCGCATCCCCCGCGCGGTACGAGGGAGGCCGGCGATGAGCCGACATGCATCACGCGAGAACCGCCGGCCGCGCCGCCGCCTGGGCCGGGCGGTCGTGGTCGGTGCGGCCGTGGCCGGAGCCGCCCATGGTCTGCTGCCGGGCGCCGCGCTCGCTGGCGCGCTCGACTTCGATCCCACCACGCGGACGATGACGTACACCGGCGGCGCCGAAGCCGACGTCCCGAAGTGGGTCGACGCGTTTAACGGGTCCATCCAGATCTCGGACGCCGTGCCGATGCAGATCACGTCCGCGGTCACGGCGTTCTGCCAAGCCAGCTTCCCGCCCGTGTTCGTCCAATGTCCCGCGGCGCGCGTCGTCGCCGACCTGCGTGGCGGCGACGACGTCGCCAGGGGCGGCCCGGGCGTCGACATCCTGTTCGGAGGCGACGGGAACGACGTGCTCGTCGGTGGGGAGGGCGTGGATCACGTCAACGGAGGACCCGGCGACGACGTGCTCTTCCCCCATCGCGACGCGTTCGACAGCACTGCCGACGGCGCGGATGCGGTGTTCGGCGGTGAGGGGACGGACACGGTGGAGTATCGCCGCGTGTCGGGGTCCCAGCGCATCTCCCTCGACGATGTCGTGGACGATGGCCTCCCGGGCGAGAACGACAACGTCGGGTCGGACGTCGAGAACGTCGTGTCGGCGTCAAGTGACGACACGATCGTCGGGACCGACGGTCCGAACGAGATCGACGGCGGCAATGGCAGCGACACGATCTCGGGCCGCGGCGGCGAGGACCGGCTGAGCGGCGTCGGCGGCGACGATGTGATCAGCGGTGACGCCGGCGACGATTCGCTGCTCGGGGGCACCGGGAGCAACATCCTCGACGGCGGCGACGGAGCGGACCGCTTCGGGCGGACGGCGTTCTCGTGCGACCTCTTCGACTGCGCGCTCGGCGTGGACGAGTTCCGCGCGCGCGACGGTGTCAAGGAGTCGATCGACTGCTTCGGCGTGTCGGGGAGCAAGGCCGTCGTGGACGCGCTGGACGAGGTCGTGAACTGCTCCAACGTCGACCGGCAGCCGTCCCCGCCGCCTCCGCCTCCGCCGCCGCCTCCGCCTCC
>DATMVH010000707.1:0-6947 GCA_035563395.1 Solirubrobacteraceae bacterium | reverse complement strand
CGCGGCCGCGCCGGCGCGGCGCATGCTCGCCACGCTGTCGCCGTCGTCGCCGCCGCCGCTCCTCCGCGTCCTGTCGACCGAGGACGCCGTCGTGGAGCTCGTCCGCGTCCGGCGCACGTTCGGGAGCGACCCGCCCGTGGTCGCCCTGCAGGACGTCGACCTGACCATCGAGCGCGGCACGTCCGTCGCCGTCGTCGGCCCGTCGGGCTCCGGCAAGTCGACGCTCATGAACATCCTCGGCTGCCTCGACCGGCCGACGTCGGGCCACTACCTGTTCGGCGGCGTCGACGTCGCCCGCCTGTCCGACGACGAGCGCGCGACGATCCGGGCGGAGAAGATCGGCTTCGTGTTCCAGAGCTTCCATCTCCTCGCCCACCGGACGGCGCTCGAGAACGTGATGCTGGCGGAGGTCTACCGCGGCACGCCGCGCGAGGGCCGCGACGAGCGCGCGTTGGCCGCGCTCGACCGGGTCGGCATGAGCCACCGCGCCGACTTCCTGCCGCCGAAGCTCTCCGGCGGCGAGAAGCAGCGGGTCGCCATCGCCCGGGCGCTCATGGGCGACCACGTCCTCCTGTTGTGCGACGAGCCGACGGGCAACCTCGACTCGGCGAACACGCGCGGCGTGCTGGCGCTCTTCGACGAGCTCGCGGCCACCGGCCTGACGCTCGTCATCGTGACGCACGAGACGGACGTGGCGGAACACGCCTCGCGCCACGTGCGGATGATCGACGGGCAGATCGCGGAGGACAGCGCGTGGGACGGCCGAGGCTGAGGCGGCGCACGCGCCGCGTGCGCTCGCGCGACCTCGTCGGCGAGGCCGGCGCGGGGCTCATGGCCCGGCCGGCGAGGGCCGCCCTCACGGTGCTCGGGACGGTGATCGGCGTCGGCGCGCTCGTCGCCACGATGGGCCTGTCCAAGACCGCGGGCAACCAGATCGTCGGGCGCTTCGACGCGCTGTCGGCGACGGACGTCGTGGTGAGCCCGTCGCCCCGGGCCGGTGGCGCCGGCGGGCTGGTCCTGCCGTGGGACGCCGAGGCGCGGCTCAAGCGGCTGAACGGCGTCCGCGCCGCCGGGACGCTGTCGGAGGTCAACGTCCGCGGGCAGCTCGTATCGTCCGTGCCGTTCAACGACCCGCTCGGGAACGCGTCCGTGCAGGTCCCGGTCAAGGCCGCTTCGCCCGGGCTCTTCGCCGCGGTCCGCGCGCGGCTGGCGAGCGGGCGCTTCTTCGACGCCGGCCACTCGCGCCGTGGGGACCGGGTGCTCGTGCTCGGCGAGAACGCCGCCCTGCGACTCGGGATCGACCGCATCGACCAGCAGCCCGCCGTGTTCCTCGGCGACCGCCTCTATGCCGTGGTCGGCCTGCTGGGCGGCGTGAGCCGCCAGAACTCGCTGCGCGGCGCGGCGATCATGCCGGAGGGGACGGCGCGGCGCGAGTTCGGCCTCGAGGCGCCCGGGCTCGTCCAGATCGAGACGCGACTCGGCGCGGTGGACGTGATCGTGCGCCAGGCGCCCCGGGCGCTGAGCCCGAGCGATCCGAGCCTGTTGCGGATCGCCGCGCCGCCCGATCCGCGCCTGCTCCGGCGGGCGGTGGAGTCCGACCTCAACGCGCTGTTCCTGCTGCTCGGCGGCGTCTCGCTGCTCGTCGGCGCGATCGGCATCGCCAACGTGACGCTCGTCTCGGTGCTCGAGCGCGTCGGCGAGATCGGCCTGCGCCGGTCGCTGGGGGCCGGCAGGCGGCACATCGCCGCGCAGTTCCTGCTCGAGAGCACCGGGATGGGGCTTGCCGGCGGAATCATGGGGGCCAGCGCCGGCACCCTCGTCATCGTCGCCGTCTCGGCGAGCAAGACCTGGACCCCCGTCCTCGATCCGTGGGTCCCGCTCGGCGCCCCCCTCCTCGGCGCCGTGATCGGGCTCCTGTCGGGGACCTACCCCGCTCTGCGCGCGGCATCCCTCGAGCCGGTGGAGGCGCTGCGTGCAGGGACCTGACCGACCACCGCGATGGAGGGATGCATGCGCATCTTGATGACCGCCGTCGCCATGACGGCAGCGCTCGCCCTGGCGAGCTGCGGCGGCGACGAGCCCGCGCCCGCCGACAAGCCGCCGGCGGACGTCGAGGACGAGCTCGGCTTCGATCAAGCGAGCATCATGGAGCGCCAGAGCAGGGTCGAGACGGCGATCCAGGCGTGCATGCGCAACCAGGGGTTCGAGTACACCCCCGTCGACCCGTTCGCGCAGCGCGCCGCCGTCGTCGGCTCCAGCCGCCTGACCGACGAGGAGTTCCTGCGGCAGTACGGCTACGGCATCAGCACGCTGTGGGGCCGGGGCCGGGCGCAATCCGACCCCAACGCGGAGATCCGGCTGGCGCTCGGGCCCGCGGACCGCAAGGCGTACGACCGTGCGCTGTGGGGCGACAACCCCGGCGCGACCTTCACGGACGCCGTGGAGAACGGGAACTTCACCCGGCTCGGCGGCTGCACGCGCGAGGCCACGGAGCAGGTCTTCGGCGGCGCGCGGGTGCTCACGCAGCTGCAGGCGCGGCTCGACCAGCTCGAGGAGCGGATCCTGCAGGACCAGCGGATGGTGCGCGCGATCGAGGACTGGTCCGGCTGCATGCAGCAGGCGGGCTTCGAGTACGAGGATCCGGAGGCCATCGACACCGACCTCTTCACGCGGATGGAGCGGCTGGTGGGACCGCTGCCGGGTCAGTTCGCCACGGGTCCGGCGCCGGGCGAGAAGCCCAAGTCGTTCCCCCCGTCGGCGCTCACGCAGCTGCAGCGCGACGAGGTCTCCATCGCCCGCGCGGACCACGCGTGCGAGCTCAAGCACATCACGCCGGTCGAGGACGCGGTCGCGCCGCAGTACGCGGAGGACTTCCGGCAGAGCAACCGGGCCCTGATGGCGCAGGTCAAACCGGCGCGCTGAGCATCCCCGGCGCCGTGTCCGCGGCGGCCGGGTCAGCGTGCGCCGTCGCGCGGCAGCGTGAGCGAGAAGGTGCTGCCGCGGCCCTCCTCGCCGGCCACGTCGATCCGGCCGCCGTGGGCACGGGCGATCTCGTCGCAGATGGCGAGGCCCAGCCCGCTGCCGCCGCGGCCGCGCGCGCGGTCGACGCGGTAGAACCGGTCGAACACGTGCGCGCGCGCCTCGGCCGGGATGCCCGGCCCGTCGTCCTCGACCGTGACGCCGACCTCGTCGCCGGCCGTCCACGCGCTGACGCGGACCTCCCCGCCCTCCGGCGTGAACTTGATCGCGTTCTCGATCAGGTTCGTGAGTGCGAGCTGGAGGTGCTGGAGATCGGCATGCGTCTCCGCCGGCTCGCCGCCCACCGCGACGCGGACGCCCTTGTGCTCGGCGAGCGGCCGCAGCGGCCGCGCCGCGGCCTCGACGGCGTCCGCGAGGTCGACGCGGGTGCGCAGGAGCGCCAGGCGGCCCTCGTCGACCTGCGCCAGGGTGAGGAGGTTGTCGACCGTGCGGCTCATCCGGTCCACCTCCTCGCGCGCGCTCTCGAGCACCTCCCGCGCCTCGTCGTCGAGCTCGCCGCTGCGGAGCGTCACGTCGAGCTCCGCGCGCATCACGGCGAGCGGCGTCCGCAGCTCGTGCGACGCGTCGGCGACGAGCCTGCGCTTCTCCATGACGCCGTACTCCAGCCGTTCCAGCATCGCGTTGAGCGTCTCCGCCAGGTGGCCGAGCTCGTCGCGGGCCCGCGGGACCGCGAGCCGCTCGTCGAGCCGGTCGATCTCGATCGCGTCGGCGGCGGAGGCCATGCGATCCACGGGCAGCAGGGCCTTGCGCGCCAGCCACCAGCCCACGAGCGCGGTGGCCGCCAGCGCGGCCGGGCCGGCGAGCAGCAGCAGTGCGAGCACGCGCCGCGTCGGCGCCTCGGCCTCGCGCACGGACTCGGCGACGACGAGGACGTGCCGCCGCCCGAGCCGCCGGACCGGCACGACGTAGGCGCGGTAGTGGCTCGGCGGACGCCCGGCCTCGATCGGCACGACGCTCGAGTCGCCCAGCAGCGCGTCGGAGCGGACCTCCATCGGCACGAGCGGCGTGTCGGCGTCCGCGGCGCCGAACGCCACGAGGACGCGCCCGCCGCGATCCAGCACCTGGACGGCCGAGGCGCCCCGCGGCAACGCGGTGCGGGCGAACTGGACGAGCTCTCCCGGGCCGTCCTCGGCATAGCCGTTCGCGATGCCCTGGGCCGCGCGGCGCACGTCGCTGTCGACGCGGTCGCGCAGGTCCGCGCTGAGCTGTAGCACGACGAACGAACCGAGCGCGACGAGGATCACCGCCAGCAGCGCGGCGTACCACGCCGTCAGCCGCACCCGGATCGGGAGGTTCACTCCGTCTCCAGCACGAAGCCGATGCCGCGGACCGTGCGGATCAGCCGGCGCTCGACCGGTCGCTCGAGCTTGCGGCGCAGGTAGCCGATGTAGACGTCGGCGACGTTCGGCGAGCCGTCGAAGTCCGCGCCCCACACCGCCTCGAGCAGATCGGCGCGCGTGACCGTGCGACCGGGGTGCCGCACGAGGCACTCGAGCACGGCGAACTCCCGCGCCGTCAGCTCGACGCGCCGCCCCGCGCGCGTGGCCACGAGCGTCGCCGGGTCGAGCGCCAGGTCGCCGGCGGCGAGGGCCGGCGACGCCTGCGGCTCCGGGACGCCGCGGCGGGTGAGCGCGCGCAGCCGCGCCACGAGCTCGCCGAAGTCGAACGGCTTGACGAGGTAGTCGTCGGCGCCGAAGTCGAGCCCGCGGATCCGGTCCCGGACGTCGGCGCGTGCGGTGAGCATGAGCACGGGCACGCCGAGACCCTGACGGCGCAGCGCCTCGCAGACCTCGAAGCCGTCGCGGCCGGGCAGCATCACGTCGAGCACGACCGCGGCGTAGTCGCGCTCGATCGCGCGCTCCAGCGCGGAATCGCCGTCGTAGGCGACGTCGATGCCGTACCCCTCGCGCTCCAGCCCGCGGGTCAGGGCCCGGACCAGCTTGACGTCGTCCTCGACGACCAGGAGGCGCATCGCACGAGGGACCCTAGACCCACTCCGGGATCGCGGTGCGGGCGCGGCGAAGATCCGGGTTGACTTCGGGCAGCGAATCTGAGAGACAAATAAGAGACATGAGTTAGGGATGAGAGAGTCCTAAGGCAAGACTTGGGACTCCGACGTCGTCGCACAGTGGCCGCCACGGATGGTGCGGCCGTTGTCACCCACGGAGGGGACATCTTCTCAGGAGGACGGGATGCGCTCGATCCTTTCGGATCCGCGTGTCCATGCCCACGGCGTGGACGGCCGGTGCTGGAATCTCCGCGATCGCGCGGAACGACCCTCCTGGGAGCTCTGAGATGCGCGCGATCATCCGGACGAGCCTGCGGTTCCGGCTCCTCGTGCTCGCGCTCGCCGCCGGCGTGCTCGCCTTCGGGTACGCGCAGCTGCGCGACGCGCCCAGCGACGTCCTCCCGGAGTTCACGCCGCCGTACGTGGAGATCCAGACGGAGGCGCTCGGCCTGTCCGCCGACGAGGTCGAGCAGCTCGTCACCGTGCCGCTGGAGGCGGACCTGCTCAACGGCGTGCAGAACGTCGCCGTCCTCCGGTCGAAGTCCGTCCCGGGCATGTCGTCGATCGTGCTCGTCTTCGAGCCCGGCACCGACGTCTACCACGGGCGGCAGCTCGTGCAGGAGCGCCTGACGCAGATGGGCGCAGCCGCCTGGCCCAACATCTCCGATCCGCCCGTCCTGCTGCAGCCGCTCTCGTCGTCGAGCCGCGTGCTGATGGTCGGCGTCTCGGCCGACGACCTCACGCCGATCGAGCAGTCCGTGATCGCACGGTGGACGGTGCGCCCGCGGCTCATGGGCGTGCCCGGCGTCGCGAACGTCGCCATCTGGGGCATGCGCGACCAGCAGCTCCAGGTGCAGGTGGACCCGGAGCAGCTGCGCAACCGCAACGTGACGCTCGACCAGATCGTCAGCACGACCGGCAACGCGCAGGTCTTCTCGCCGCTCAGCCATCTCGAGGGCTCCACCCCGGGCACGGGCGGCTTCATCGAGACGCCCCAGCAGCGGATGCAGGTCCGCAACATCTTCGACGACCTCGCCGACCCCGCCGAGCTCGGCAAGGTGCCGGTCGAGGGCACCGGCGGGCGCCTGCAGCTCTCGGACGTCGCCAACATCGCGGTCGATCACCAGCCACTCATCGGCGACGCCGTCGTCAACGACGGCGACGGCCTGCTGCTCGTGGTCGAGAAGTTCCCCGGCGCGAACACGGTCGAGGTCACCAAGGGCGTCGAGGACGCGCTCGAGCAGCTCCGTCCCGGCCTCTCCGGCATGCAGACGGACACCTCCGTCTTCCGCCCGGCCAGCTTCATCGAGGACGCCACGAGCAACATCCGGCTCGCGCTGATCATCGGCGCGGGCCTGCTCGCCCTGGCGCTCGCCGCGCTGCTGTTCCACTGGCGGACCGTCTTCGTCGCGCTCCTGACGATCCCCGTCGCGATCATGACGGCGGCGGTCGTGCTGGACGCGCTCGGCGAGACCTTCAACGCGATCTCGCTCGCCGGGCTCGCGGTCGCCGCCGCGATCGTGGTCGACGAGGCGGTGGTCGGAAGCGAGCACGTCGCACGGCGGCTCCGGGAGGCGCGCGAGCAGCGCAACCCGGCGTCGACCGCGCGGATGGTCATGCAGGCCACCGAGGAGGTCCGCTCCCCGCTCGCCTACGCCACGCTGATCCTGCTGGCCGTGATCGTCCCGATCGCGGTCATGGAGGGCCGCCCGGGCGCGTTCTTCGAGCCGCTCGCGCTCGCCTACGCGATCGCGGTGGCGAGCGGGATGCTGGTCGCCCTGACCGTCGCCCCGGCGCTCGGTTTCGTCCTGTTCTCGCGCGGCACCAAGGCGCCGCGCGAGGCGCCCGTGATGCGCCGGCTGGCGCGCCGCTACGGCGCCGCGCTGGCGGCCTTCCTGCG
>DATMVH010000706.1:0-5350 GCA_035563395.1 Solirubrobacteraceae bacterium | reverse complement strand
GTGTCGGCGTGCGTCGAGCGCTTCGGCGCGATCGACGTGCTCGTCAACAGCGAGGCCGAGCCGGCGCACGCGCCGCTCGCGACGTTGTCGGACGACGACTGGCAGGCGCAGTGGGACCTCAACGTCATGGCCCCGATGCGCCTCATGCGCGCCGCGGCGCCCGTGATGGCGCGGGCCGGTCGCGGGCGGATCGTCAACGTGGCCTCCGCCGCGGGCAAGCGCCCGGCGCCGCAGAACGCGGCGTACTCCGTCACGAAGGCGGCGCAGCTGTCGGTCTCGCGCGCGTTCGCCGATACGTACGCCGCGCAAGGCGTGCTGGTCAACGCCGTCGCCCCCGCCGAGGACCTCGGCGACCGCGACGCCGAGCGCCCGCCGATCGGCCGCTTCGGCACGCCGGAGGAGGCCGCGGCGGTCGTCCTGTTCCTCTGCTCGGACATCGCCTCCGTCGTGGCCGGCGCGGCGTGGTCGGCGGACGGCGGCGCGGTCAAGGCGATCGTCTGAGCCGATGATCTTCGTCACCGTCGGCACCCACCAGCAGCCGTTCGAGCGGCTGATCGCCGCGCTCCGCGCGCTCGACGCCGCGTCCCTGGTCGTCCAGTACGGCTACGCCGACCCGCCGCCCGGCGTGGCGCGGGCGACGGCGTTCATGCCGTTCCCGGAGATGCTGCGCAACTTCGAGGCGGCCGACGCGGTGATCACCCACGCGGGCGTGGGGAGCATCCTGTGCGCGACGAACGCCGGCCACGTGCCGATCGTCGTGCCGCGGCTGAAGCGCCACGGCGAGCACGTCGACGACCACCAGGTCGAGCTCGTCCGCGCGCTCGAGGCGGCGGGCAAGGTGATCGTCGTGGAAGACGTCGAGCGGCTCGGGGACGCACTCGAGCGCGTGCCGCCGCGGCGGCCGGCGAGCGTCCGCGGCGCGGGCCCGCTCCACGCGGCCGTGCGCGAGGCGATGCTCGGGCCCGCCGGGCGGGGCGCCGCGTGAGCTCGGACGATCGGCCAATTGCAGCCGGAGATCCGAACAGGCGCGGAGTGCCGCTCTATGATGGACCGTCGCCGGCGTGCGTCGGCTGGTCGGGATGACGAGATCTTGGAGACCTTCACCAGTGCAGCAACTGAGGCATGACGCCGTTCAGCTGCCGCCCCTCGGGGCGGATCCAGGGCACGGTCAGCCCGCGGCCGGCCGTCCCGGCGGCGCGCCTCCCGGCCGGCCGACCGAGGGCGCGCTCGAGACGGCGTGGCGCATCTTTCGCCGGCACTGGCTGATCGTCCTGCAGGCCGTCGTCGTGACCGCCGCGCTGGCCGTCTTCCTCTCGTCCTCGCGCGAGAAGCAGTACACCGCGTCCGCGAGCCTCCTCTTCGGCACGGCGCCGGAGACGATCCTCGGCACGGGCGGCTTCGTCGACGAGAACCGCCAGGCGGCCACGAACGAGGGCCTCCTCAAGCTCGGGGTCGTCGCCGAGTCGGCCTCGGCGCTGCTCGACGGTCGCACGACCCCGCGCCAGGTCGCGGAGTCGGTGTCGGTCGTGTCGCAGCCCGAGGCCAACCTGATCGACGTGCAGGCGACCACGGCGGACCCGGCGCTGTCCGCGGCGATGGCCAACGCCTACAGCCGCGCGTTCATCGACTTCCGCCAGCGCAGCGCGCGCGACCAGATCCAGGACGCGATCGACCTCGCCGAGGAAGGCCGCGCGAAGCTCACGGAGCGCCAGCGCGAGGGCGCGGAAGGCGAGGCGATCGACGACCGCATCCAGCAGCTCGAGACCGCGAAGTCGCTTCAAACCGGCGGCGCCGAGCTCGTCCAGGAGGCGAGCGCGCCGACGTCGCCGTCGTCGCCGCATCCGACGCGCGACGGGATCCTGGGCGCGATGCTCGGGCTCGTGTTCGGCTTCGGGCTCGCCGCCCTGCGCGAGCGCTGGAACCGCGCCATCACCTCCGTCGACGAGGTCGAGGCCACGTCGGGCTGGCCCGTGCTGGCGCGCGTGCCCCGCAGCCGCACGCTCGCGCGCCGCGGCAAGCTCGGGCCGCGCAGCGCGGAGGCCGAGGCCTTCCGCATGCTCCGGGCGAGCCTGCGCTACTTCGGCGTCAACCGCGAGCTGCGCTCCCTCCTCGTGACGAGCGCGCTGCCCGGCGAGGGCAAGTCGACGACGGCGCGCCGGCTCGCGGAGACGATGGCGAGCATGGGCGACCGCGTCGTCCTCGTCGAGGCCGACATGCACCGCGGCTCGGCGCAGTTCGCCGGCGAGCGCCCGAGCGGCCTCTCCGGCGCGCTCACGCGCCTCGAGCTCGACGAGGTGCTCCTCGAGGTTCCGGTCGCGGGGACGGACGACGACGGCCGCACGCTCACGATCCTGCCGAGCGGGCCGCTGCCGCCCAACCCGTCGGAGCTGCTGGAGAGCGACCGCATGCGCCAGCTCCTCGAGGACCTCCAGACGGAGTTCGACATGGTGGTCGTCGACAGCCCGCCGCTGCCGCTGCTCAGCGACGCGATGACGCTCGTCGGCCAGGTCTCCGGCGTGATCGTCGTCGCGGCGATCGGCAAGGTGACCCGGGACGAGCTCGGCGACTTCGCCACCCAGCTCTGGCGCCTGCAGGCGAACGTGCTCGGCATCGTCGCCAACTTTGCGCCGGGAGCGGATCGGGTCAAGGGCTACTACTCCGACCGGCGGTAGCCGCCGGTCGCCGGAGTGCCGCTCCCGGACCTTCCGTCCGCGGTCATCGGACGCCCGCTCTGCCGCCACCGCGGCGGGGTTAGGCTGCTGATGCTCCGGAGCACGGACGCGCCATGATCTTCCGCAACTCCCTCGCCGTCTCCGTCGCGATGCTGAGCGGCTACGTGTTCAGCTTCGTGCTGGCGCCGATCATGCTGGCCCGGCTCGGGCTGGCGCAGTTCGGCGTGTGGGCGGTCACCGGCGCGTTCGCCACGTACGCCGGCGTGATGGACCTCGGCGTCACGCGGGCGCTCGGCCGGTTCGTCGCGCTGTACGACACGCAGGGCAACCGGCGCGCGGTCGAGCAGTTGTTCGGCCTCGGCCTCGTCACGGTGGCGCTCGTCGGCGCCGCGGCGACGGGGATCGCCGTCGTCGCCGCGCCCGTCGCGACCGACCTGCTCGGCAACCACCTCACCGCGACGGACATGCGCTGGCTCCTGCTCGCGGTGGTGGGGATCTTCACGCTGAACCTGTTCCGCTCGGTCATCCGCTCCGTCCCCGAGGGCATGCAGCAGATGGTCCCGATCAACGTCGCGGAGGTGATCAACAACACGATCAACTTCGCGTTCAGCGTCGCGGCGCTCGTGCTGACGGGCGAGCTGCTCTCGTACGCCTACGCGAACGTCGCGGCGGGCGTCATCGCGCTCGGCGTGTCGTGCGTCGCGGCGCGCCGCGTGTGGTCGCCGATGCGGCCGCGGCTTCCGGAGCGCCGCCTCGTCCGCGAGGTGCTCGGCTTCTCGGTGAAGTCGCAGCTGTCGTGGATTGGCGACCTGGTGAACAATCAGACGGACAAGATCATCATCGCCGTCTTCCTCGACGTTCGGCTGGCCGGCGCCTATGAGATCGCCAACCGGGTCGTGCTGGCGGTGAAGTCGGTCGCCATCCTCAGCATCTCGGCGATGACGCCGGCGGCGACGGCGCGGATCGAGCGCGAGGGCCGAGGCATCATCGGGGCCTTCTACCGGCGCTACACGGCGCGGTCGCTCGGGGTGGCGCTGCCCGTGATGATGTTCACGTGCGTGGCCTCCCCGGCCCTCATGGTGGCGTGGCTCGGCGACGTCCCCGAGCCGGCGGTGACGATCTTTGTCCTGCTCACGCTCGCCAACGCGGTAAACCTGACCACGGGCGTCGCGTTCAGCATCTCGCTCGGCGAGGGCGAGGCGGGCATGATCGCGCTCGTCTCGGGCATCACCGTGCTCCTGAACGTCGTGTTCACCCTGGCCCTGACGCCGCTCTTCGGCCTCTGGGGCGTGATCGCGGGGACCATGATCGCCATCGTCGGCGGTTGCACGGTGTTCCTCGTGCACTTCCACAGGCGGCACGGCCTGCCGGCGATGGACTACGTCCGTGCCGCCTGGATGCCGCTGGCGGCATCCCTCGTCGCCGGCGCGCCGGTTGTCGTGACGCTCCTGCTCGTCGGCGTCGACGGGCTCGATCGCTGGCCGGCGCTGGCCGCAAGCGCGGCGTTCCTGCTGGTCTTTATCACTACTTATTGGCCTATCGCCAGCCGGCTCGATATCCTGCCCGCGCGCCTCTCGGTGGGGGCTCTGCGACGATTCCGCTTCAGCCGGGCATGACGCGCACCGAGAAGGTCGGCATGCGCCAAGGATCCGGCACCGACATATCCCCAGCTCCCACGTCGCGGCTCTCGAGGAAGCGCAAGCGCATGCATCTTCTGCTTCCCTTGGCGCTAATCGGAGCGGTGGGCGCCTTTCTCGTCGGCCGGTCCGACGGGCCGCCGGCCTCCTGGGCGCTCGAGACCGTGTGGGAGGGCCGCTTCCAGGACCGGCAGCCGCAGGGCTTCGTCGACGCGCCGTGGAACTTCGAGGGCAACGGGCCGCCGATCGTCGAGGCGGCGCCGGGCAAGAGCGGCGAGGACGCCGCGCGCTTCACGCTCGTGCGGGGAGCCCGGCGGCAGGAGATCGTCGCGGGGGTCAGCTCCAGCGAGGCGCTCGCGTTCGCCGAGGGCGACGACCGCTACTTCGCGTTCTCGACGCGCTTCGCGCCGAACTTTCCGACCGTTCGCACCTGGCAGGTCATCGCACAGTGGAAGTCGACGGGAGACGGATCGCCCCCCGTCGGGATGTTCGCGGGGTCGCATGGCGCGCCGCGCATCCAACTCGGCGCGGCCGGATGGCCGGGCGGGGGAAGCGACCAGGTGCTCGACCTCGGCCCGCTGGAGCGGGGCAAGTGGATCGACTGGGTGGTGCACATCAAGTTTTCCGCCCGCCCGCAGCGGTCGCTGGTCGAGGTATGGCGCGACGGCTCGCTCGTCGCGCGCAGCGACGGGTGGCGCCCGTCGTTCCGGGGCGAGCGCGCCGGGTCGCGCGGCGGGACGCTCCGCGCCGGGCGCACGAGCTATCTCAAGGTCGGGCTCTACCGTGATCCGGGCATCGCGCAGACGGCGCGGTGGTGGACGCGGGAGTGGACCGTCTCTAGGCCGAGGTGACGCCGGGCTTCGGGCCGGCGGAGCGACGGAACATGAGCTCGATGCCGCCGCGGCGGTTGCTGCACGTCTGCGACTTTCACCTCAAGTACGCGACCGGTCTGTCGACGGGGCTCGCCGAGCGCGGCGCCGACGTGACGCTGCTGACGCGTGACCACGATCTCGAGTTCGGTGGCGAGCCGGGCGCGATGCG
>DATMVH010000705.1:0-3591 GCA_035563395.1 Solirubrobacteraceae bacterium | reverse complement strand
AGGCGCTCGCCCAGCAGCCGCCCGAACACCGCCGCCCAGACCGCCTGCGAGCAGACGAGCGCCGCCGCGGAGGCCACCGACGTGTAGCGGAGGCTCGGCACGAACGTCCCGAAGTGGGTCGCGAGGAAGGCGCCCGCGAGCAGCGCGAGCGCGACCACGCGGGCGGGCGCGCCCCGGAGCTCGCCGCGGGAGCGGAGCGCCGCGTACGGCAGCAACGCGAGCGAGCTCAGACCGGTGCGCCAGAACGCGATCGCGAGCGCCGGGGCCGCGGTGGCGGCGATCAGGGGTGCGGCGCTCGACGCGCCGAGCACGCCGATCGCGAGCAGCGCGAGGTCCTGCCGCGGCGGTTGCGTGACGATGGCGTCCACGGGCCGGTGACCGGCGCCTACTTGCCCAGCATCACGCTCAGTGCGAGCGCGATCCCGGCGCCGAACGCCAGGAGGGCGAGCGCGGCGAGCACGCCGAAGCCGAGCGCCTGGCCGCCGCGCCCGGCGCGGCCGTGCTCGGTCGCCCGCGCGGAAGCGAGGATCACGAGCGAGAAGACGAGCGACACCCCGATGCCGGCGGCGAGCGAGACCACGACGACCTCGCCCAGCGTTCCCCAGTGGATGGCGGCCGTCATGGTCATCCCTCGGCGGTCAGCGTCCGGCCGGTGCGCAGCCGCCGGCCGAGGGCGACGGCGAGGAGCGCCACGAGGATGACGGACACCGTGACGGGCCCGACCTCCTCGGAGCCGAGCAGCGCGACCACGGCGTAGGTGAGGCCGCCGACCGCGGCGGACGCCGGGATGGTCAGGACCCACGCCGTCGCGATGTTCCCGGCCACGCCCCAGCGGACGGCGGACACGCGCTTGGCGGCGCCGGCGCCCATGATGGCGCCGGAGATCACGTGGGTCGTGGAGAGCGGGAAGCCGACGTGCGACGCGGACATGATCACCGCCGCGCCCGCCCCCTGGGCGGCGAAGCCCTGCGCCGGGTCCATCTTGATGATCCGGCTCCCCATCGTGCGGATGATCCGCCAGCCGCCCACATACGTCCCCAGCGCGATCGCCGTGGCCGCGGACACCACGACCCACACCGGGACGTCGTCGTCGGGGGACAGGTTCCCGTTCGCGACGAGCGCCAGGAAGATGATGCCCATCGTCTTCTGCGCGTCGTTCGTCCCGTGCGACAGCGAGAACAGGCTGCCCGAGACGAGCTGGCCGAGGCGGAACCCGCGCGACACCGGCCCAGGGTGCTGACGGCCGACGATGCGGTAGGCGACGACGATGGCCGCCCCCGCGACGATGAACGCCAGCACCGGCGCCATCAGCGCGGGAATGACGACCTTCTCGACCAGCCCGCTGCCGATCACCGCGCTCGCCCCGGCGGCCACGAGGGCCGAGCCGACGACGCCTCCGATCAGCGCGTGCGAGGACGACGACGGGAGGCCGAAGTACCACGTCGCGAGGTTCCACGCGATCGCGCCGATCAGGCCCGCGAACACGATCGGCGGCGTGATCATGTCCGCCTGCACGATGCCCGTGGCGATCGTCGCGGCGACCTCGAGCGACAGGAACGCGCCGACGAAGTTCAGGATGGCGGCGAGCGCGACCGCCACGCGCGGCGGCATGGCGCGGGTGGAGACGGACGTCGCGACCGCGTTGGCGGTGTCGTGGAAGCCGTTGGTGAAGTCGAACGCGAGCGCCGTGGCGACGACGATCCACAGGACGAGGTCGGCGCCCACTACCGGTTCTTGATCACGATGCCCTCGAGGATGTTCGACACGCGCTCCGTCGCGTCGATGCCGTCCTCGAGCCGCTCGAAGATGTCCTTCCAGCGGATCACGAGCATCGGGTCGATCCCCGCCTCGAACAGCGACGCGATCGCCTCGCGCATCACCCGGTCGCCCTCGTTCTCGAACCGGTTGATCTCGACGGTGAAGTGGTGGATGTCCTTGAACGTCCGCAGGCGCGGGATCGCCTGCGCCACCGCGCGGCAGGAGTGATGCAGGATCGAGGCGAGCTGCTGCGCCTGCACCATCGGAGCCTCGATGCGGTACAGGGAGAGGAAGTCCGCGATCTCCTCCGTGTAGTCGATGACGTCGTCGAGGGCGGACGCGAGGGCGTAGATGTCCTCGCGGTCGATCGGCGTCACGAACGTCTGGTTCAGGCGGTGGATGATGTCGTGGGTGATCCGGTCCCCCTCGTGCTCGCACGCGAGGACCTGCTCGCCCAGGTCACCGTGGTCGGGCCACTCCTGCAGCATCCGCTCGAGCAGGCCGGCCGCCTTGACGATGTTGGCGCCGGCCTCCTCGAACAGGTCGAAGAACTCGCGCTCGCGCGGCGCGAACAGCCGGCTCAGCTGCGCCATGGCGTGCGAGTGTAGTTGCGGGGGAGGCGTTACGCCCGCTGATGCTCCGTCAGCTGCGCCGCGAGCCGCTGCAGCTCCTCGGGTGCGATCCCATACGTGTGCTCCGGCCCGGGGAAGCGGCGTGCCCGCACGTCGGCCGCGTAGGCCTCCATGGCGCGCGCCATCTCCGCGCGCAGGTCCGCGTAGGGCTTGACGAACTTCGGCAGGCGGCCGCCGTGGATGCCCATGAGGTCGTGGAAGACGAGCACCTGGCCGTCGGTGCTGGCGCCCGCGCCGATGCCGATCACCGGGACCTCCATGCGGCCCATGATCAGATCCGTGACGTCGGCGGGGATCGCCTCGAAGACGACGGCGAAGCAGCCCGCGGCCTGCAGCGCGAGCGCCTCGTCGTAGACCTCGCGCGCGCGCTCCGCCGTGCGGCCCTGCGCGCGGTACCCCCCGAGCGCCGTCGCGGTCTGCGGGGTCAGGCCGACGTGCCCCATCACCGGCACCCCGGCCCGGACGATCGCGCGGGCGCGGTCCGGGGAGCCCTCGAGCTTCACGGCGTCGCAGCCGGCCTCCTTGACGAACCGGTGGGCGGTGGCGATCGCCTGCTCGTCCGAGGCCTCGTAGGAGCCGAACGGCAGGTCGCCGACGAGCAGCGGCGTGCGCAGCCCCCGCCGCACCGCGGCGGACAGCATCAGCATCTCGTCCACCGTGATCGGCAGCGTGTCGGCGTACCCGAGCACGGTGTTGGCCGCGGAGTCGCCCACCAGCACGATGTCGACCCCGGCCGCCTCGGCGACGCGGGCGCTTGGGTGGTCGTACGCCGTCACCATCACGATCGGCTCGCCGAGCGCCCGCATCTCGGCGAGCTTCGTCAGCGTGACCGGCCGGCGGTCGGTGCCGTCGGGCTGATCGGTGCGGGGCGGGGAGGACATGCGCGTCTCCTTCTGGTCGGTTGACGCTCCTAGGCGGGAGTCGCCACCTGCGCTGGGTCGATGAGGACGTTGTCGATGAGGCGGGCCGGCCCGACGCGGGCCGCGACGGCCACCAGTACCCGGCGATCGACCCGTTGCACCGGGTGAAGCGTGTCGGGGTCGACGATCGCGAGGTAGTCGGGCTCCACGCCCGCCGCCTGGAGCTCGGCGGCGGCGGCGGCGCGGACGATCGCGGCGTCGCGCTCCCCGGCCGCGGCGAGCGCGCGGGCGGCGTCGAGGCCGCGGTGCAGCGCGAGCGCCCGCTCGCGGTCCGCGGGCCC
>DATMVH010000704.1:0-8853 GCA_035563395.1 Solirubrobacteraceae bacterium | reverse complement strand
GCCGCCACGCCGGCGCCCACGCCGGTCCCGACGCCCGCCGAGGCCGCCGGCCCGGCGGCGACGCCGGCGGTCGTCTACCGCAACGCCGACGACGACGTGCCCCCGGCGCTGATCGCCCTTGCCGCGCTGCTCGCCGTCGTGGCGCTGCTCGTCCTGCTGTACGTCGTGGTCAGCCGGTTCGGATGGGCGGAGCGGCGGCTCGCGCGGCCGCGACGGGCCTGGCGCGAGGCGGCCTTCCGCGCCGGCGGGGCGTGGGGGGACTTCACGGACTGGCTGCGGCTCGGGCGATAGCCGCGCGAATCCCCGGAGGGTGCGGCGAAGGCCCCCGCTTCCGTCCGGCCCGAGGTGCACCATGCACCGCCCCGACCCCGCCCGCGCCGTGACGCCTCCGGCCCTCGAGGCGGCAGACTTGGAAGGAGCAGGACACGATGGAGCAGACGCCGCAGACAGCCTTCGGAACCGCCCCTCACGCCGGGGAGGCCCTCAGCGTGCGGCGCCTGTTCACCCGTTCCGGCGTGCATCCGTTCGACACCGTCGAGTGGGAGCTGCGCGACGCGAAGATCGGCAGCGTCTTCGAGCAGAAGAACGTCGAGTTCCCGGCCACGTGGTCGCAGAACGCGACGAACATCGTCGCCCAGAAGTACTTCCGCGGGCAGCTCGACTCGCCGACGCGTGAGCGCTCCGTCAAGCAGATGGTCGGCCGCGTGGCCGGCACGATCGCCGACTGGGGCCGCGAGCGCGGCTACTTCGCCTCCGTCGAGGACGGCGACGCGTTCGAGGCGGAGCTGACCTACGTCCTCGTCCACCAGCTGGCGGCCTTCAACAGCCCGGTCTGGTTCAACGTCGGCTTCGAGGAGCGGCCGCAGTGCTCGGCCTGCTTCATCCTCAGCGTGCAGGACACGATGGAGTCCATCCTCGACTGGAACACGCGCGAGGGCAGGATCTTCCGCGGCGGCTCCGGGTCGGGCATCAACCTCTCGAACATCCGCGGCTCGATGGAGCCGCTGAGCAAGGGCGGCACCGCGTCCGGGCCCGTCTCCTTCATGCGCGGTGCGGACGCCTGGGCGGGCACGATCAAGTCCGGCGGCAAGACGCGCCGGGCGGCCAAGATGGTGGTGCTGGATGTCGATCATCCCGACATCCGCGAGTTCATCTGGTGCAAGGCCAAGGAGGAGGACAAGGCCGCCGCGTTGCGGGACGCCGGGTTCGACATGTCGATCGACGGCGACGGCTTCCTCTCGATCCAGTACCAGAACGCGAACAACTCCGTCCGGGTGACGGACGAGTTCATGCACGCCGTCGAGCAGGACCTCGACTGGCAGCTCGTCGGGCGCGTCAGCGGCGAGCCGGTGGCCACCGTCCCCGCGCGCGAGCTGATGCGCGAGATCGCCGAGGCGGCGTGGCGCTGCGCCGATCCCGGCGTCCAGTACGACACGACGATCAACCAGTGGCACACCTCGCCGAACTCGGGTCGCATCAACGCGTCGAACCCGTGCAGTGAGTACATGCACGTCGACGACTCGGCGTGCAACCTCGCGTCGCTGAACCTCATGAAGTTCCGCCGGCCGGACGGCACGCTCGACGTCGAGCGCTTCAACCACACGGTCGACATCGTCTTCCTCGCGCAGGAGATCATCGTCGGGCCGTCGAGCTATCCGACGGAGGAGATCGCCGCGAACGCGCGCGCCTTCCGCCAGCTCGGCCTCGGCTACGCGAACCTCGGCGCCTACCTGATGGCCAACGGCCTCGCGTACGACTCGGACGGCGGGCGTTCCTTCGCGGCCGCGGTGACCGCGCTGATGACCGGCCGCGGCTACCTCCAGTCCGCGAAGATCGCCGGCGCGCTCGGCCCGTACGACCGCTACGCGGAGAACCGCGAGGCGCACAACAACGTCATGCGCATGCACCGGGACGCGTCGTACGCGATCCCGGACGCGACGACCCGTGACACCGACCTGCTCGCCGCCGCACGCGAGACGTGGAACGAGGCCGTCGCCCTCGGCGAGCTCTACGGCTACCGCAACGCGCAGGCGACCGTGCTCGCGCCGACCGGGACCATCTCGTTCCTCATGGACTGCGACACGACGGGCATCGAGCCGGACTTCTCGCTCGTCAAGTACAAGGAGCTCGTCGGCGGCGGGACGATGACCATCGTCAACCGCACGGTACCGATGGCCCTGCGCACGCTCGGCTACTCCGACGCGCAGATCGAGCGGATCGAGGCGCACGTCGACGCGCAGGGCACGATCGTCGGCGCCCCGGGACTGGCCGCGGAGCACCTGCCGGTGTTCGACGTGGCGGTGGGCGAGCGCGCGATCTCGCACATGGGCCACATCAAGATGATGGGCGCCGTCCAGCCCTTCCTCTCCGGCGCGATCTCCAAGACGGTCAACCTGCCGCAGGCCGCGACGGTCGAGGACATCGCCGACGCGTACCTGCAGGCCTGGCGGCTC
Organism: Solirubrobacteraceae bacterium; assembly: GCA_035563395.1. Classification (GTDB taxonomy): domain Bacteria; phylum Actinomycetota; class Thermoleophilia; order Solirubrobacterales; family Solirubrobacteraceae; genus DASQMT01. Next base: position 6,400 of record DATMVH010000704.1, on the reverse strand, counting down.
GGCGTCAAGGCGCTGGCCATCTACCGGGACGGCTCGAAGACCGCGCAAGCGCTGCGGACGGAGGCGCAGGACGCGCAGCCCACCGTGGCGTCCGGCGAGGACGGCGGCTTCGTCACCGCGGAGGGCACGCCGCTCTACACGGAGGCGCAGCTCGAGGCGCTGGTCGCCGAGCGGGTCGAGGTGGCCATCGAGGGGGCGGTCGCGAAGGCGAAGGCCGAGCTCGGCCCGGCGCGCAAGCGGATGCCGCGCGAGCGCCAGTCGATCACCCACAAGTTCTCCCTCGGCGGCCACGAGGGCTACATCACCGCCGGCATGTACGACGACGGGACGGTGGGGGAGATCTTCCTCACCGACATCGGCAAGGAGGGCTCGACCCTCCGCGGCATGATGAACTCGTTCGCCACGGCGATCTCGATCGCGCTCCAGTACGGCGTGCCGCTCGAGACGCTCGTGCGCAAGTTCGCCTACATGCGCTTCGAGCCGGAGGGGATCACCACGAACCCCGAGATCCCGTTCGCGAAGTCGATGCCCGACTACATCATGCGCTGGCTCGCGTCGCGCTTCCTCGACGCGGACGTCCACGAGGACCTCGGCATCCTCACGCCCGAGGTCCGCGCGCGGCGCACGGGCGAGGACGTCGCCGCGGGCGCGCCGGGCGGCACGAACGGCGCCAACGGCGCGCCGGCCGCCGGCACCCGCCACGCGGCGGCGGCCCAGACCGACCAGCCGACGGCGGGCGCGCAGGGCGCCCCGCCGGCCCCGCCGGTCCAGCCGGGCGACGCCCAGCCGCCGGCGGCCGCCTTCACCGACACCCCGCCGGTCCACCCGGCGCGCATGGTCGGCCTCGACCTCGGCCCGGCGTGCACCCAGTGCGGCGGGATGATGCAGCGCACCGGCTCCTGCTACACGTGCTCGAGCTGCGGCAACAACACCGGCTGCGGGTGATGCACGCGCGGTATGCCTCAACGCGCGGCGCCCGCCACACCGGGCGGGCGCCGGACCGCGGTTGATGCCGAAGCGTCAGGCGGCGGCGGACGCGACCTCCGGCTCGTGCGCGAACCTCGGCAGCCAGCCCAGGCCCCTCGGGAGGTACCAGTTGCGCTCGCCGAGCAGCTTCATGGTGGCCGGCAGCAGGACCGCGCGGATGATCGTCGCGTCGATCAGGATCGCGGCGGCCAGACCCACGCCGATCTGCTTGGCCAGCTGATCCGAGCCGAGGGCGAACGAGCCGAAGACGGCGACCATGACGAGCGCCGCGCTGGTCACGACGCCGGCGGTGCTCCTGATGCCGTGGACGACCGCGTCGTCGTTGCTCATGCCGCGGTCCACCGCCTCGCGGACGCGGCTGAGGACCAGCACGTGGTAGTCCATCGAGAGGCCGAAGAGGATCACGAACAGGAACAGCGGGATCCACGGGGCGATGCCGCCGACCGACTGGAAGTCGAGCAGCTTCTCGCCGTGGCCGTCCTGGAAGACGAGCACGAGGACGCCGTAGGCCGAGCCGACCGACAGAAGGTTGAGGACGATCGCCTTGATCGGCACCACGATCGAGCGGAACGTGACGAGCAGGAGGACGAACGCGAGGCTGAAGACGAAGCCGAACACGATCGGCAGACGCGCCGTCGTGGCGTCGACGAAGTCCTTCGAGCCGGCGGTCATGCCGGTCACGGCGACGTCGGCGTTCGGCAGCCGGCCGACCGTGGCCGGGACGACGTCGGAGCGCAGGACGTCGAGCGAGCGGGTGGAGGCGGCGTCGGTGCCGCTGCCCTCGACCGAGAGCGCAACGGTGGCGACGGTCTTGTCGGGGCTGATCTCGACCGCGGAGGGCTCGGCGAGCCGGCCTGTGGCGAGCGCCCGGTCGTGGAGCTGCCGGATGGCGGCCTGGACGGGCGCGGCCGTGACGTCCTCGGCCTCGATCACCGTGATGGCCGGGACGGCGCCGCCGGGGAAGGCGGCCTGGATCCGGTCGTAGGTCTGGATGACCGGCTGGCTGCGCGAGTACCCCTCGAAGCCGGGGTCCTTGAACTGCATGCCGAGGGCGGGGACGCAGAGGGCGACGAGCGCGCCGCCCGCGATCAGCGCCGAGACGAGCGGGCGCTGGAGGACGCGGGAGAGGATCGCGCCCCAGACGCGCGACTCGCCCTTGGCCTGGTGGCGGCGCTTGCTGACGTAGGGCACGCGGCCCTTCTCGAGCCAGTTCTTCTGCCCGAGGAACGAGAGCGTCGCGGGCAGGAACGTCAGGGACCCGATCACGGTGACGGCGACGACGAGCATCGTGCCGATGCCGAACGCGGAGAAGACCGGGCTGCCGGCGAACAGCAACCCGGCCATCGCGGTCATCACGGTCACGCCCGAGACGAGCACCGTGCGCCCCGACGTGGCGGCGGCGATCTCCAGCGCGGCCTCGGCCGAGCGGCCGCGGTCGCGCTCCTCCATCATCCGGCGCGAGTAGAACATGGCGTAGTCCACGCCGACGGCCAGGCCGATGATCACCACGAGCTGCGCGACGTCGGGCGCGAGCGCGTAGACCTGGCTGACCGGGCCCAGCAGGCCGACCGTCCCCATGACGGCGGTGGCGCCGAGGATCAGCGGGACGCCGGCGGCCACGAGCGCGCCGAAGGCGACGAGCAGGATGATCAGCATGAGGCCGTACGAGATCGCCTCCGCCTGCTTGCCGTCCTTGGCGTCCTGCGCGGCGATCTCCTTGGCGGCCGAGACCTCGCCGAACTGCTCGACGCGCACGCCGCGGTGGGCCTTCTGCACGGCGGCCACGGCCGCGAGCGGCCGCTCGACGAGCTCCTCCACGTGCTCGTCGGTGCCGGGCATCGTGAAGTTCACGGCGACCGAGCGGCCGTCCTCGGAGACGGTGCCGGCACGGTCGGACGCGTTGAGCGGGCTCTCGATGCCGGTGATGCCGGGGATCGCCGAGAGGCGACGCACGACGTCCTTCACCGCGGCGGTGACCTGAGGATCGCCGGCCTCGATCGACCCCTTGCCCTGGATGAGCACCTGCTCGCCGGCCTGCTCCGGGAAGCCCGCGGCGTCGACGATCATGTCGCCGCGCTTGGACTCGCCCGTGCCCTGCGCCGACTCGTCGATCGCGTCGAGGCCGATCCGCCCGCCGATCACGGTGGCGAGGACGACGAAGATGATCCAGCCGAAGATGGCCGTCTTGCGATGCTGCGCGCTCCAGCGGCCAGCGCGCGCCGCGAGATTGCGGGACTGCTGAGGATCTGTCGGGGTCCGTCCGGCCATCGCGTGCTCCTTCCGAAGCGTGTCGTAGACTTACGGCGTCAACTGACGGCGTAAGCTATACATACGCTGTAAGGCGGCCTAGGGCGGCCAGCCGCACCATCGGCCGCGTGCGGACCGAACAGAGGATTCGGAGCGATGGCACAGGAGACGACGACCCGACGGCGGCGCCGAGCGCCGCTGACGCGCGAGCGCGTGCTGCGCGCCGCGCTCGCGCTGGCCGACGAGGGCGGCCTCGAGGCGCTGAGCATGCGCAACGTCGGCAAGCAGCTCGGCGTCGAGGCGATGTCGCTCTACAACCACGTCGCGAGCAAGGAGGACCTCGTCGACGGGCTGATCGATTTTGTCTTCGGCGAGATCGAGGTCGCGCCGCCCGGCGAGCTCGACTGGAGGACGGCGATGCGGCAGCGGGCGATCTCGGTCCGCGCGGCGCTCAACCGCCATCGCTGGGCGGTCGGCCTCATGGAGGGCCGGCTGAGCCCCGGGCCCGAGACGCTGCGCAACCACGACGCGGTCATGGGCTGCCTGCGCGAGGACGGCTTCCCGTTCCGGGATGCCGTCCACGCGATGTCGCTCATGGACGCCTACATCTACGGCTTCGCGCTCCAGGAGAAGCACCTCCCGTTCGAGACCGCCGACGAGGTCTCGGAGGTCATGGATCTCCAGCGCGCGAACGTCCCGGCGATGGACGACTACCCCTATCTCGTCGAGGTGGCGACGGAGATGGCGAAGGCGGGCTACGACTACACCACCGAGTTCGAGTTCGGGCTCGACCTCATACTGGACGCGCTCGAGCGGTTCCGGGCCGGCGGCTGACCCGGGCGCAACCACGCGCCGGTACGTCAGGAGGAGGGCCGGTCGCGCCGGCCCTCCTCGCGTTCGACCACCGCGGACGCGCGGCGGCGGCTACTCGAGGCCCGGGAACCAGAGGCCGAAGCGGGCGCAGAGCCCGGGGACGCTCTCGACCTGCATGTCGAGGGCGTAGCGCTCGCAGAGCTCGGCGAAGACCTCGGGGTCCGGCGCCCCGCCGGCGGCCAGCGGCGCGAGCTCGGCGAAGAACTGCTCGAAGCCGGCGGGCGAGATGATCTCGAGGATCCGCACGGGCTCGTCGCCGGCGTTCCAGAACGTGTGCCACTGCCCGCGCGGCTTGTAGACGAGGTCGCCCGGGCCGGCCTCGACGACGTCGTCGCCGAGCAGCGCGCCCATGCGGCCGTCGAGCACGAAGCTGTACTCGTCCTCGAGGTTGTGACGGTGCAGCGGCGCGGCCAGCGCGCGCGGCGGGATCGGGTGCTCGACGAGGCTGAGGCGGGTGCCGGTGTCGGCGCCGGGGATCATGAACCGCACGCCGATGGTCTGCAGCGTGACGGACTCGCCGTCGGTCGGGCCGATGATGGTCGGGCCGGCGGTCGAGAGCATGTGACGTCTCCTTGTCGAGTGGATTGGCTGGACACCGGTGTACGGCGAAATCGTAGACGAACGCTCGCGGCTGTGTCAAGATTCATGGGACACCGATGACCTCCGAAACGAGACCGGCGAAGCGGCGCTACGAAAAGCGCGCGCGGGCCGCGCAGGAGCGGGCGACGCGGGCGCGCGTCGTCGAGGCGGCGATCGCGCTGCACCGCACGGTCGGGCCCGCGCGCACGACGATCTCGGCGATCGCCGAGCGCGCCGGCGTGCGCCGCGCCACGGTCTACCGCCACTTCCCCGACGAGCGCGCGCTGTTCCTCGGCTGCTCCGGCGCGTGGGCCGAGCGCCACCCGCTCCCCGATCCCGCGACGTGGGCGGCGATCGCCGACCCCGCGGCCCGGCTGGACGCCGCGCTCGACGCGCTCTACGGCTGGTACGAGGAGGTGGAGCCGATGCTGACCGCGGTGCTGCGCGACGTGGAGGCGGTGCCGATCGTCGCCGAGCTGCAGGCCGGGCGCCTGGCGTACCTCGCCGGCGTCGAAGACGGCCTCGCGTCGGGCTGGGGCGCGCGCGGCAAGACCGCCGAGCGGCTGCGGGCGGCGATCGGCCTGGCGCTCGACTTCTTCACCTGGCGGACGCTCCACGAGCGCGGTCTCGGTCGCGGTGACGCGATCGCCGTCATGGGCGCCACCGTCCGGGCGGCGGCCGCCTCCGGGACGCCGGCAGCCCGCTGATCGCGCCGGGGGCGCACCGGACGCGCCTCCGTCACGTCGCCGCCCGGCGTCGCTCGAGCACGGACGGCAACGGCCGGGTGTTGACCACGTCCGCGGCCGTCGCCCACCCGCGCCGCGCCGTGGCCACGGCGAAGGTCATGTTGTCGAGCCCGCGCACCGCGTGCGCGTCGGTGGAGCAGACGATCTCCACGCCGGCTCGCAGCGCGTCGCGGACATGCTCGCCGCGCAAATCGAGCCGGTCCGGAAGCCCGTTGACCTCGATCGCCACGCCCTCCTCGAGCGCGACCTCGTAGGTCCGCTCGAGATCGAGCGCGTTCTCGGGCCGCCGGTTGATGTAGCGCCCCGTCGGATGACTCAGACAGCGCACGAAGGGGTTGCGCAGCGCCTCCTCGACGCGCTTGGTCATCTCGCGCCGGGGCATGCGCTGGCCCCCGTGGACGCTGGCCTGCACCCAGTCGAGCTCGGCCAGCACGTCGTCGGGCAGGTCGAGCCGCCCGTCGGGGAGGATGTCGCACTCGATCCCGCGCAGCACGCGGAAGGGCGCGAGCCGCTCGTTCGCCGCCGCGATCTCCTCGGCCTGGCGGCGGACGTCGTCCGCCGTGAGCCCGCGGACGGCGCCGACGGCCGGCGTGTGGTCGCAGATCGCGACGTAGTCGTAGCCGCGCTCGCGCGCGGCGCGGCCCATCTCCTCCACGCTCGCCCGCCCGTCCGACCACGTCGTGTGGCAATGGAGGTCGCCGCGGATCTGCCGTGGCTCGAGCAGCGCCGGCGGCTCGCCGGCGAACGGCGCCTCCCGCAGCTCGGGCGGGCACCACGGGAGGCCGAGGGCGCGATAGACCGCCTCCTCGCCGCGGGCGTCGGGCAGCGGCTCGAGCGCCGCGACGTACGCCGGCGAGCCCGTCGCCCGCAGCAGCGCGGTCCCGAATCGCTCGGGCTCGGCGACGACGAGCTCGAGCGGCACGCCCTCGACGGTCACGCCCAGCGCGCGCCGCTCGCCTCGCTCGACC
>DATMVH010000703.1:0-7654 GCA_035563395.1 Solirubrobacteraceae bacterium | reverse complement strand
CCATCATGGGGACCTGGCTGGCGTCGCCGGGCCACCGCGCGCACATCCTCTCGCGCCGCTACCGCAAGATCGGCGTGGGCATCGCGGCCGGCTCGCCGCGCGGCCCCGTGGCGCACTCGGCGACCTTCACGGTCGTCTTCGCCGGCCGCTGAGCCGCCTCCGCGCCGCGCCGCCCACCTTCTAGGATCGGCGGGCGTGGCCGAGATCGCACCGTTCCGCGCGCTGCACTACGACACGGCGCGCACCGGCGGGCTCGCGCCCGTCGTGGCCCCGCCGTACGACGTCATCTCGCCTGCGGACCGCCGCGCGCTGATCGCCCGCTCGCCGTACAACGTCGTGGAGATCGACCTGCCGCAGGGCGACGGCGATCCCTACGCGCACGCGGCGGCGACGCTCCGGGCGTGGATCGGCGAGGGCGTGCTCGTGCGCGACGCCGCGCCGGCCGTGTGGGCGCTGGAGCAGGACTACACGGGTCCCGACGGCCGGCGCCGCACGCGCCACGGCCTCTTCGCCCGCGTGCGGGTGGAGGACTACGGGCCCGGCCGCATCCGCCCGCACGAGCGCACGCATCCCGGCCCGAAGGAGGACCGCCTGCGCCTCACGCGCGCGACGGGCGCGAACCTGTCCCCGATCTTCTCGCTGTACGACGGCGACGCGTGGCCGGCGGTCGCGCCGGAGCTCGAGACGACGCCGACCTTCGGCGAGATCACGGACGAGGACGGCACCACGCACCGGCTCTGGCGCATCGGCGGCGCGGACGCCGCGCGCGCCGCCGTGGACACCCTCGCGCCGGCGGAGCTCCTGATCGCGGACGGCCACCACCGCTACGAGACCGCCCGGGTCCACGCGCAGGAGACCGGGGCGACGGATCCGCACGTGCTGATGGCGCTCGTCTCGCTGCGCGACCCCGGCCTGACGATCTTCCCCACCCACCGGCTCCTCACGAACCTCGACGCCGGCGGGCGAGCCGCGCTGCGGGCGGCGATCGAGCGCGACTGGGACGCGGAGGAGGTGACGCTCGAGGCGCTCGAGCCGGCGCCGGGCGACCGCGTGACGATCGGCTTCCTCGACGCCGAGGAGCGCCGACCGCTGCGATTGGCGCTGCGCGACCCGGCGGTGGTGGAGCGCGCCCTGCCCGGCCGGGCGGACGCGTACCGCCGGCTCGACACGGCGGTCACCGAGGCGCTGCTGCTGCAGGGCGCGCTCGGCCTGTCCGAGGACGACATCTCGCACTTCCGCGGCCTCGACTACGCGCGCTCGACGGCAGAAGCGCGCGATCGGGTGCTCTCCGGCGACGCCCAGGCCGCCCTGTTCATGGGCGCGACGCCGGTCGAGCTCGTGCGCGCGGTCGCCGCCGCGGGCGAGGTCATGCCGCCCAAGTCGACGTACTTCTTCCCGAAGGTCCTCACCGGGCTCGTGCTCAACCCGCTGGATTGAGCCGGGCTTTTCTAGGATCCCGCGGATGCGTGCCCGTGCCCGCCGGCTCGAGAACTTCCGGCATGACGTCGACATCCGCAACCACCGGCTGATCGCCGACGAGCCGCGCGATGCGGGCGGCGACGACGACGGGCCGAGTCCACAGGAGCTGCTCGCCGCGTCGCTCGCCTCCTGCACGGCGATCACGATGGAGATGTACGCCAAGCGCAAGGGCTGGGACGTCGACGGCCTCGCGGTCGACGTGGAGTACACGCCGGCCGAGCGCGGCCATCCCACGCGCTTCGAGCTGGTGATGACGATGCCGGCGCACCTCTCCGACGAGCAGATCGACAAGCTCCGCGTCATCGCCAACCGCTGTCCGGTCCACCGGACGCTCGAGGGCGAGGTCGCGTTCGACGAGCGGGTCGAGCTTTCCTGAGCACGCGGCCCGCCATCGCGGCTGAGCTCCGCGCCGCGCTGCTCGCGCCGGCGGCGGCCGCGCGGATCCGCGTGCCCGGGGGCAAGCACGCCGCCGTCCTCGTGCCGCTCTATCTCGACGCGGACGGTGACGTCCACGCCGTCTTCACCCGCCGCCAGGGCGACCTGCGCCGCCACGCCGGGGAGATCTCTTTCCCGGGCGGCCGGCGCGACGCCGAGGACGCGGACCTGTGCACGACCGCGCTGCGCGAGACGCACGAGGAGATCGGGCTGCCGCCGGACGCCGTCGAGCTCGTCGGCGCGCTGCAGCCGACGCCGACCTTCGTCACGAACTACGCGGTCTATCCGTTCGTCGGGCTGATCGAGCCGGGCTTCGAGTGGGCGATGGCCGACACGGAGGTCGCCGAGGTGCTCGAGCTGCCGCTGGAGGCGGTGCGCCGGGGCTACGCGCGACAACGCCTCGTGCGCCGCGGCGTGCCGTTCCGCACGGACACCTACGTGGTCGGCGAGAACATGATCTGGGGGGCGACGGCGCGGATCGTCGCCGACCTGCTCGACCGCGTCCCGGCGCGCCCTCAGGCGAGCAGCACGCGGTAGCCGAACGCGTGCGGCGAGCGCAGCCCCAGGTTGCGCACGAGCACCCGCCGGCGCGCGAGGGCGACCCCCCACGCGAGCATCCGGACCCGGACGCGCCCGACCTCCTGGAAGCCGGCGATCCGGAACAGCCACCGCGCCGGGCGGTTGCCGACGAGCACCCAGCCCCAGAGCGCGGTGTAGCCGGCGCCGGCGAGCGCGCGGGAGATGCGCGCGAGGAACTCCGTCGCCGTGCCACCGCCGCGCTGCTCGGGGGCGACGAAGTAGGCGAAGCCGTACGCCTCGCGCGGGGCGAGCCGGATGCCGTGCAGCACGAGGTCCGGGTGCTGCGCGTCGACCTCGCCGTCGACCCACCAGAACAGGCCGATGAGCCGCCCGCCGCGGAAGGCGAGGAAGGCCCGGTAGCCGTTGGCGAGGTAGTTGCGGACGTAGCGGACGACCCTCGGGGGGAAGTGCGCCGCGCAGAAGGCGACGATCGCCTCGTGGTCGCCCTCCGTCGCGTCGCGGACCTCGAGGCCCTGGTGCGCCTCGACCGGGGACGCTCCCGCGTCGAGCGCCTTGCGCAGCACCGCGTGCTCCTCGTCGCGATACAGCCGCGCGCCGAGCACGCCGGCCACCTCGCGCGCCGCCGCCTCCGGGCCGCGCTCGCGGTAGACGCCAAGGAGCTTGCGCGCCTTGTAGCGCACGCCCTCAGCGCCGCGCGCCGCGGCGCGCCTCGACGAGCTCGGCGATGCGCCGGACCGACTCGAAGTGCTCCGGCACGACGTCGTCGTCGGCGACCGCCACCCCAAGCTCCTCCTCGAGGAAGGTCACCATCTGCATGATCCCGAGCGAGTCGACGACGTGCCGGTCGATGAGCGGGAAGTCGGGCGTCAGCTCGCTCGGGTCGCCGTCGAAGTTCAGCTCGTCGAGGACGAAGGTGCGGATCCGGTCTTCGGTCGTCATGGGTCGCGTCCTTGCAGGAGTCGTTGGCGGTCGATCTTGCCCGTCGAGGTCTTGGGAAGCGCGTCGCGGAACTCGAACGCGTCGGGGACCATGTAGCGCGGCACGCGCCCGGCGCAGAACCTCGCGAGCGCCGATTCGCGCAGCGGCCCGCGCGCGGCGACGACGGCCTTGATGCGATTCGTCACGCGGTCGTCGGGAACCGGGACGACGGCGCACTCGACGACGTCGGGGTGGGCGTACAGCGCCGTCTCGATGTCGCCGAGCTCGATGCGGTAGCCGCGGCTCTTGATCTGCGCGTCGCGGCGGCCCAGGAAGAGGATCTCGCCGTCCTCGCGTTCCCGCACGAGGTCGCCCGTGCGATACGCGGGCGCGCTCGGCGCGCCCGGAAACGGCGGCGGGGCGAGGGCCTTCGCCGAGCGCTCGGGGTCGCGCCAGTAGCCCTGCATCACGGTGGGCCCCTGGATCAGCAGCTCGCCCGGCTCGCCGGGCGCCGCGAGCGTGCCGGCGTCCGTGACGATGAACGCGTCCACGCCCGCGATCGCCCGGCCGATGGGGATCGGCTCGTCGCGGCCGGGCGGCAGCGGCGGCACGCGGTGGTAGGTGCAGACGTTCGTCTCCGTCGGCCCGTAGAGGTTCGCGAACTCGGCGTGCGGCAGCAGCTCCATCAGCCGCCGCAGGTACTTGGTCGGGAACACCTCGCCGGCGAACAGCACGGTCCGCAGCCGCGGCAGCTCGCCGCCCTGCAGCCCGCCGCGCAGCGTCAGCGCGGTGAGCACGGAGGGGACGGAGTACCAGACGGAGATCGCCTGCTCCGCGACGAAGCGGGCGAGCACGACGGGGAACACGGACGCGGACGGCGGCACCAGCACCACGGTCGCCGCGGCGCGGGCGGCCGCGAAGACGTCGAAGGTGGAGAGGTCGAAGTGCAGCGGCGCGTGGCTCGAGAGCCGGTCCTCGCCGGAGACGCCGAACTCCGCCACCGCCCAGTCGACGAAGGCGAAGCCGTTGCGATGGCTCAGGGCGATGCCCTTCGGCGTGCCCGTCGATCCGGACGTGTAGAGCAGGTACGCGAGGTCCCCGGGATCGCCGTCGGGCGGCGGGCCGGCCGGGGCGCTCGTTGTGGCCGCGCGCAGCACCGGGACGCCGGCCGCGGCCTCGGGCAGCTCGCCGTCGTCGTCCCCGTTGAGCACGACGACGGCCGCGAGCGCGGGGCTCGCCCCGGCGACCTCGTCCCACCGCCCGGCCTTCTCGGCGCCCGTCAGCAGGACCTTCGGCTCGCAGTCGCGCGCCACGGCCGCGAGCCGCGCGGGCGGCGCGTCGGGATCGAGCGGCACGTAGGCCGCGCCGGCGCGCAGCGCCGCGTACAGGCCCACGAGCGACTCCGCCGACTTGTCGAGGTAGAGCGCGACGCGATCCCCGCGGACCACGCCGTGCCCGGCCAGCAGGCCGGCGAGCCGGCCGACCCGCTCCTCGAGCTCCGCGTAGGTGAGCACCCGGTGGCCGTCGACGACCGCGGCCCGGTCCGGGACGGACGCGGCCGCCGCGGCCACCAGACGGTCCAGGCGCTCCGTCACAGCCGCAGGTGCGCCGCGATCAGGTTGCGCTGGATGTCCGACGTGCCGGAGTACAAGGAGCTGCCGATCGCGTCGCGGAGCTCCCGCTCCAGCCCGTACTCCGTCATGTAGCCGTAGCCGCCGTGGACCGACACGGCATCCCGGCTGGAGGCGATGAACGACTCGCTGAGGAAGAGCTTCGTCAGCGCGGTGTCCAGCGACGACGAGCGCTGCTGCTCCATCAGCCAGCCGAGCCGGTAAAGCAGCATGCGCGCCGCCTCGAGGCGCACCTTCATGTCGGCGATCCGGTGCGAGACCGCCTGGTTCGCGCCGATCGGCTTGCCGAACTGCTTGCGCTCCCGCGCGTACGCGATCGAGCGCTCGAGCTGGCGCTGCATGCTTCCGACCGTCGAGGCGAGGATGCAGCCGCGCTCCCACTCCATCGACGAGTTGAACACCGCCATGCCCCCGCCGGGCCGCCCGAGCAGGCGGTCCGCCGGGACCTCGCAGTCGTCGAGGAAGACCTCGCTCATGGGCGACGTCTTGAGGCCCATCTTCCCGAGCGGCCGGCCGAGCGACAGCCCCGGCGTGTCGCGGTCCACGAGGAAGGCGCACAGCCCGGCGAAGCCGCGCGACGGGTCGGTGGTGGCGAACACGACGAACACGTCCGCGACGGGCGCGTTGGTGACGAACGTCTTGCCGCCGTCGAGGACGTAGGCGTCCCCGCGGCGCACGGCGGACGTCCGCAGCGCGAAGGCGTCGGAGCCGGAGCCCGGCTCGGACATCGCGTGCGCGCCGATCAGCGAGCCGTCGGCGAGCCCGGGCAGGTAGCGCCGCTTCTGCTCCTCCGTGCCGAACCGGACGATCGGTGTCTCGCACGCCCACAGCTGGGCGTTGATCGAGAAGATCAGCCCGTTGTCCTCGCACCCGTAGCCGAGCGCCTCGAGTGCGAGGATGATGCTGATCGGGTCGGCGCCGAGGCCGCCGTATTCCGGCGGGATCGGCAGTCCCTGCAGGCCGAACGCCGCGCACCGGTCCCACGCCGCGCGGGGGAACTCCCCGGCGGCCTCGAGCTGGGCGACGTCGTCGCGGAGGGCGCCTCGGGCGAAGCCCAGGACCTCCTTGTAGAGCGCGGCCTGGTCGGGTGTCGGGTCGAAGTTCACTCCACCCGCGCCCTTCGGACGCCGACGCCCCAGCCGGCGCGCCGCGCCGCCCGGCGCGCCGGCGGCAGCAGCGGCGAGTGCAGCACCCGCCGGCCGAGGCCGGAGAGCTTCATCCGGAAGCGCGCGCCGTCGTCGCGCTGATCGATGGCGACGCGCGGGATCGCGAACCGGTGAACGGCGCGCTGGCCGTCGCGCGGCGCGGTGAACGCGAACGAGTAGCCGGTCTCGGCGGCCGCCGCCGCGACCGCGGGGCTCCAGTGACCGAACGGATAGGCCACGGCGTCGCAGCGGCCGAGCCGCTGCTGCAACCGGCGACGGCTGTCTGCCAGCTCGTCGCGCAGCTCCTCGGGCCCGAGCGTCGGCAGGCTCCGGTGCGTCATGGCGTGGCTGCCGATCTCGGCGCCGGCCTCCACCAAGCGCTCGACGCCCGCCCAGTCCATCGAGCGCATCACGTCGGGATGCCGCCGCTGGCGCTCCGCGAGCTCCGGCCACGCGAGCGCCGCGCCGTCCGCGAGGTGGTCGGGCAGCACGAAGACGATCGGCCGCATGCCGTATTCGAGCATGATCGGCAGGGCCACTTGGGCGTTGTCCGCGAAGCCGTCGTCGAAGGTGAGGAAGGCGACCGGGCGGTCCAGGCGCTCGCCGGCCAGGAGCGAGCGCAGATCGGCGATCGTGCCGCTCCGCCACCCGAGCCGCCGAAGGGCCGCGAGCTGGCGCTCGAAGACATCGGCCGGAACGGAGAGGAACGGCGGCCCCGCATCGGCCACCGAGTGGTACATGAGGAAGGCGGCCGCGGGCGACCGGTTGCCCAGCAGCGCCCCGGCGGCTCCGGGCTCGCCGCGCCCGACGAGCCACAGCGGCGGGGCGATGCCGGCGTACGCGGACGCCTCGCCGCCCGAAACGCGCGGCATCGTCGTGCTGGCCTCGATCCCACTCATCCGAGGCCGCATTGTGGCAACGGCGACCGGTCAGAACCCCTGCCCATTCGTCGAGGCGCGGTTGTCTGTTCCTCCGGATTGCCGTAGGACCTGGGCGCCATGCGCACCCCCCCGCCTCGCTTGACGCCTGTCCTCGGCCGGCCGGACGCCACGGATGCGCCCGCCCCGCCGGGCGAGCCGGCCTGGGTGACGGTCGCGCAGCCGGCGGCGGCGTGGGAGCTCGGTTTGACGGCGGCGGGGCTGCGCCCCGGGCACGTCGTCCTGGTCCCGGCGCTCCACGACGCCGGCCGCCTCGCCCCCTTCGCGGCGCGCGGCCTCGTCTTGCGGGCGTACGACCTCGACGACGCGTTCCGCCCCGACCCCGGCTCGCTCGAGACCGCGGCGGCCGGCGCCCGCGCGCTCCTGCTGGCACATCAGCTCGGGTTTCCCGCCGACGCGCCGCGCTGGCGCGCCTGGTGCGAGGGGCGCGGGCTGTTGCTGCTCGAGGACGCGATCGACGGATGGGCGACGTCGGACCGCGGCGTCCCCGCGGGGTCGTCCGGACACGTCGCGGTGGTGGGGCTCGCGCCGCCGGAGTCCGGGAGCGGCGCCGTCGCCGTGCGCGCCG
>DATMVH010000702.1:0-2246 GCA_035563395.1 Solirubrobacteraceae bacterium | reverse complement strand
GCCGGCACGAAGCCCAAGCAGATCGACGAGTTCGTCGGCCGCGTCAACACGGGGGAGGAGCGCCTGAGCATCGCGCGGATGCGCTCCCCGCAGGGCTGGCTGGAGCCCGGCCAGCGCCCGGAGTTCGACGAGTACACGGTCGTGCTGGCCGGCGCGCTCCACGTGGAGCACGAAGGCGGCGAGCTGGACGTGCGGGCCGGCCAGGCCGTCCTCGTCCGCGGCGGGGAGTGGGTCCGCTATTCGACGCCCGAGGAGGGCGGCGCGGAGTACGTCGCGGTGTGCCTGCCGGCGTTCTCGGCGGCGACGGTGCACCGGGACGACGCCTGACGGCGCGAAAGCGCGTCAGGCGTCGATGAAGCGCGCCATCGCCTGCCCGGCGGGGCGGCGGAGCAGCTGAGCGGTGCCCGCGCCGACGAGCACGCCGGCCGCGAAGCCGGCACCGCCGCCGACGAGGGCGATCGCTGCGACCGCCGACACCACCACGGCCGCGACGAGCGCGGCGAGCACCGCGATCGCGGCGCCTTCCTGGAGTACGCGAACGGTGGGGGTCATGTGAGCTAGGTCGGCACTGGGGCCTCGGCCCTTGAGGTCACGACCCCAGGTCTGGACACGCGCTACCCTGTGCCGCGAAGGGAAGTACCCCCGACGGGTGACGTCGTCAGAACGGCCGAAACGGCCCGGCGTCACCGGCCGCCTCGCGCGGCGGGCGAAACCTTCTCCGGGTCCCCCTTCGATCTCAGGAGAAGCCAGTGCCGTCGCCCGTCCTCGCTGCCACCGAATCCGCCGCCGCCTCCGACCTCGCCGTGTCCGCCGGCGCGTGGGCGATCCTCGGCGTCGTCGTCGTGCTCCTCCTGGCCGCCGACCTGTTCGTCTTCGGGCGCGGCCGGAAGGAGGTGCCGCTCGGGCACTCCATCGCGTGGTCGGTGCTGTGGCTGCTCCTCGCGCTCGGCTTCGGCGGGGTGATCTGGGCCTGGCAGGGCTCCAACGCGGGGTCGGAGTACTTCGCCGGCTACCTGCTGGAGCGCTCGCTGTCGCTGGACAACATCTTCGTCTTCGCGATCATCTTCTCCTACTTCGCCGTGCCGCTCGCCGTCCAGCCGCGGGTGCTCGGGTGGGGCATCGCGCTCGCGCTCGTCCTGCGGCTGATCTTCATCCTCCTCGGCGCGGCGCTGCTCGACGCCTTCCACGTCACCTTCTACGCCTTCGGCGCGCTCCTGCTCTACACGGCGTACAAGCTCGCGCGCCACGACGACGCCGAGATCGAGCCCGAGCACAACCCCGCGCTGCGGTTCCTGCGCCGGCGCGTCCCGATGACCTCGTCCTACGCGGGCCACCGCCTCACGGTCCGTGAGGCCGGCCGGCTGATGGCGACGCCGCTGGCGGCGGTGTTCATCGTCGTCGCCACGACGGACATCGTCTTCGCCGTCGACTCGATTCCCGCGATCTTCGCGATCACGACGGAGCCGTTCATCGTCTTCGCGGCCAACGCGTTCGCGATGCTCGGCCTGCGGGCGCTGTACTTCGTCCTCGTCGGGGCGATGGACCGGTTCGCGTACCTGTCCTACGGGCTGTCGGCGATCCTCGCGTTCATCGGCGTGAAGATGCTCCTCATCGACGTCTGGCACCCGCCGATCTGGCTTTCGCTGGGCGTCATCGTCGGCGTCCTCGTCGTCACGGCGGTGTGGTCGGCGCGCGCCACGGCCGGCCGCGAGCCGAGCGCGGAGGCGTCGCCGCGGACGCGGCCCGCCGCCGAATCGCAGAGCTGACCGGCGCCGGTTCCACCGTGTTTCGGAGCGGACGAGGCGCGGGAAGCGCTGGAGGACGCGGCGTCGCCGCGTCCCCATGCCTGCCGTGACCCCCCTGCCGCACCGCACCCTGATTCGGGCGATCGCCGCGGCCGTGTCCGCCGTCGCGGCGATCACGCTCGTCGGCTGGGCGGCGGCGATTCCGGAGATCGTCGAGCCGCAGTCGGTGACGCCGATGGCGCCCACCACCGCGCTGGCCGTGCTGGCGCTCGCCTCCGGTCTGTGGGCGCTGTCGGCCGAGCGCCGGCGGACCGGCGTCGCCTCCGTGGCCGGCGGCGTGGCGGCGATCGTCGGCGTCGCGTGCGCCGCCGAGGCGATCGCGGGCTCCGGCACCGGCGTGAGCGAGGCGCTGTTCGGCGTCGCCGCGTTCACGCCCGCCGTCACGGGGCTGGTCGTCGCCGTGTTGGGGCTCGCCGTGGCGCTCGACCGCGCGGAACGGCG
>DATMVH010000701.1:0-6088 GCA_035563395.1 Solirubrobacteraceae bacterium | reverse complement strand
CCCGGGCCGCGCGCACGGGCGCGCAGCCGCGAGGCGCGGCGACCCGACACCGCCGCTGCTCTGCGGGCGCGGTTCAGTGTGTGGTGGTCTGCTGCACCTCTCCGCGCCGGCCGCCGGATGCGCGCCCGCGATCCTCGATCGACTGCTCGAAGCGCTCGAGATCGCCCGTGACCCGGCGCTTGGCGACGCCCAGGACGTCGCCGGCCTTCTGTACCGGTCCCTCGGGCTCGTATCCGATCTGGAGCATCACCCGGGTGGTTCTCGCCCAGGCGCTGGAAGGTCACCACGCCGGCGTGCTCGGGACCGTCCTCGGACGCCCAGGCGACGCGCTCGTCGGGGCGCTGCTCGGAGATCGTCGCGTCGAACTCCCTTGGCCCGGCCCGCGATCGAGGTGCGCCAGTGCGTGTTGGTGTCGTCCAGCTGCCGGGCTTCCTCGACGCCCTCCATGAGGGCCGGGAGCTCAGCGAACCGGGTTCACTGGTCGTAGGCCGTCCGCACGGGCACGTCCACGTGGATGCTGCGCTCGATCGTCGCCATGACACCGGGCTACCCGGCGGTCGAGCGACGGGCGACCGGGCACACGTCAACTCGCGTCGTGTCGGCGCCCGGGCGCGCGTCTCGGTCTGCGGATAGCGTACGGCGATGGCCCTCATCGGCTGGCATGCCTCGCACGAGCAGGTTCCCCCGAGCGAGCTCCTGACCGCCGTTCGAGAGGCCGAGGCGGCGGGCTTCCGAGCGGCGATGTCGTCCGATCACTTCTCGCCGTGGAGCGCGCAGCAGGGCGAGTCCGGCTTCGCGTGGTCGTGGCTCGGCGCCGCGCTCGCCACGACCTCGCTGCGCTTCGGCGTCGTCAACGCCCCGGGGCAGCGGTATCACCCGGCGATCGTCGCGCAGGCCGTGGCCACGCTGACCGAGATGTTCCCCGGGCGCTTCTGGGCGGCGCTCGGGACCGGCGAGGCCTCCAACGAGCGCATCACCGGCGACCCGTGGCCCGACAAGCCGGCGCGCAACGCCCGGCTCGAGGAATGCGTCCACGTCATCCGCGCGCTGCTCGCGGGTGACGAGGTCACGCACGACGGGCTCGTGCGGGTGTTGCGCGCGCGGCTGTGGACGCGTCCCGCCGAGCCCCCGCCTCTGCTCGCCGCCGCGGTGAGCGCGGAGACCGCGAGGTGGTCCGCCGGCTGGGCGGACGGGCTGATCACGATCCACCAGCCGGCCGACGTCCTGCGGCGCGTGGTCGACGCCTTCCGCGAGGGCGGCGGCGCGGGCAAGCCGCTCGCCCTGCAGGTCCACGTCGCCTGGGCGCCCGACGACCGCCGCGCCCTGCAGATCGCGCACGAGCAGTGGCGGACGATGGTCCTCGGCCCCCCGCTGAGCTGGGACCTCGAGACGGTGGAGCAGTTCGACGCGGCCGCCCGGTACGTGCGTCCCGAGGACGTCCGTGCCGCGGTGCTGGTCTCCGCCGACCTCGAGCGCCACGCCGAATGGCTGCGCGAGGCGGCGGCGCTGGGCTTCGACGAGATCTACGTCCATCACGTGGGGCGCGACCAGCGGGCGTTCATCGACGCGTTCGGCGAGCACGTCCTTCCGTCGCTGTGACGGCTCGGAAGGCCACCAGCGACGTGTGGTGGAAGAACGCGGTGTTCTACTGCCTGGACGTCCAGACCTTCTACGACTCGGACGGCGACGGACACGGTGACTTCGCCGGTCTCACCGAGCGCATCGACTACCTCGCCGGCCTCGGGGTCACGTGCCTCTGGCTCATGCCGTTCTTCCCGTCGCCCGAGCGCGACGACGGCTACGACATCGTCGACTTCTTCGCGATCGACCCGAGGCTGGGGACGTTCGGCGACTTCGTGGAGTTCCTCCGCACCGCGCGGGATCGCGGCATCCGGGTGATCGCGGACCTCGTCCTCAACCACACCTCGCACCGTCACCCGTGGTTCCAAGCGGCGCGCCGGGATCGGGCCTCGCCGTACCGGGGGTTCTACGTCTGGCGCGAGGAGAAGCCCGACGAGAAGCCGGGCGACGTGGTGTTCCCGGATCAGGAGAACAGCAACTGGACCTTCGACGAGCGCGCCGGCGAGTGGTACATGCATCGCTTCTACAAGGAGCAGCCGGACCTCAACGTCGCGAACGCGGAGGTCCGCGACGAGCTCGCGCAGGTCGCCGGGTTCTGGCTCCAGCAGGGGTTGTCCGGCTTCCGCGTCGACGCGGTGCCGTTCCTCATCGAGCCGACGGGCCTGCCCGACGGCGCGATCGCCGACCCGCACGAGCTGCTGCGCGACCTGCGGTCGTTCCTGACCCGGCGGGCCGGCGATGCGGTGCTCCTGGGTGAGGTCAACCTTCCCCCGGACGACCAGCGCTCGTTCTTCGGCGACGGCGACGAGCTCGACATGGTCTTCAACTTCACGGTCAACCAGGCGATGTACCTGGCGCTGGCACGCGGCGAGGCGGCGCCGCTCGAAGGTGCGCTGCGCCGCCTTCCTGCCATCCCCGAGGATTGCCAGTGGGGCAACTTCGTCCGCAACCACGACGAGCTGTCCCTGGACAAGCTCACGGAGGCGGAGCGCGACGAGGTCTTCGCCGCGTTCGGTCCCGATCCGGGCATGCAGCTCTACGGGCGCGGCATCCGGCGACGCTTGCCGTCCATGCTCGCCGGCGACCAGCGGCGCATCCGGATGGTCTACTCGCTCATGTTCTCCCTGCCGGGAACCCCCGTCCTCTTCTATGGCGAGGAGATCGGCATGGCCGAGAATCTCGACATCGAGGGCCGGCTGGCCGTCCGGTCGCCCATGCGCTGGTCCGCGGAGCGGCACGCCGGCTTCACGACCGCCGACCGGCCGTGCCGGCCGCTCGCCGACGACGCCGCGGAGGTCGCGGGACAGCGGCGGGACAGCGAATCGCTGTTGAACTGGATGGAGCGCCTGATCCGGCGCCGCAAGGAGTGCCCGGAGCTGGGATGGGGACGCTTCGAGCTGATCGACACGCCGGACCACCCGACCGTGCTCGCGCATCGCAGCGTCTGGGACGGACGCGCGATCGTCGCCGTGCACAACCTCGCCGACGAGGCGGTCACCGTGCGGTTCGACGTCGACGAGGACGCGACGCTGGTCGACCTGTTCGGAGCCGAGGAACGTCGGGGCGGCCGCGTCGAGCTGGAGCTCGAGCCGTACGCCCACCGCTGGTTCCGGCGGCGAGCCCGCGGCGAGCGCATCGCGCTCTGACGGTGCCGCGGGGCGCGGCGGGCGCCGCGGGTCCCCCGCGCAGTCGGAGGTCGCGTCTCCGTCCGTGGCGGGTGTCGCACGACCCCGCACGGCACTACCGTCGAGCGCGTGTCCGCAGGGAACTTCCCGGCGTGGTCGCAGACCGAGCAGCTGCGCGTCCTGATCCCGGTCTTCGCCGCGGGGACCGCCGTCCTCGCCGCCGTCGCCGATCCGTCGTCCGGCGGCGATCTCGTGCTCTGCGCGCTCGCCGCCGCTCCCTTCCTCATACGGGCCCGCGTGGGCCGGGTACCGCTCCTCGCGCTGTCGCTCGCCGTCATCGTGCCGGCCGTCGTGGCGCAGCGCTCGGCTCGAGCCGCTCTTGTTCGAGATCAGCCTGCTCTGCTTCGTGATCGGGCGATGCGCCTCGTCGACCGCCGGGTCGGTCGCCCTGGGCGTGCCGGCGTTGCTCGCCCCCGTGGTCGCGACCCTCATCCAGGATCAGCCGGAGATGTCGACTGGGATCTGGACGGTCGAAATCGCCTTCCGTGGGCCTTCGGGCGAGCGGCCGCACGCCAGGCCGGGCTCGTCGCCCAGCTCGAGGCCAGCCGCCGCGAGCCGGCGCGGCAGGCGCTGCTGGTCGAGCGGCCCCGGGTCGCACGCGACGTCCACGACCTCGTCGGCCACGCCCTGGCCGCCGTGATGTTGCAGGTCACCAGTGCTCGCCACGTGCTCCGCCGCGACCCCGCGGCCGCCGAGGAGGCGCTGCGCTCCGCCGAGAAGGTCGGCCGGCGCAGCACGCGCGAGCTGCGCCGGACCGTCGCGTCCTCCGCAGCCGATGACGAGCCCGGCGGGCGCCACCGGTCCGTCGGCGAGCGAGATCCCGGCGCTCGTCGAGCATGCCCGGGCCGGCGGTCTCGCGGTCGAGCTGCGCCTGCGCGGAGACCGGTCCGCCGTCGCCGCGGGCGTCGGGGTCGCGCTGTACCGGATCGCGCAGGAGGCGCTCGCGAACGCGGCACGCCACGCGCCGCGCGCTCGGACGCTTCTCGCGCTAGAGGTGGGCGGAGCTCGCGCCCGCTTGGCCGCCGAGACGACCGGCCCCACGGCCGCCGCGTCCGCCGGGGAGCCGGAGGCTGATCGGGATGCGCGAGCGCGCGTCGGCGCTCGGCGCGGGCTGACCGCCGGTGGAGGGCTGGCTCGTGACCTGCACGCTGCCGCTGGTGGCGACGGAGGCCGTGCGGCCCCCGGACACGGTCGCGCGATGATCCGGGTGGCGCTCGTCGGCGACCAGGCGTCGTCCGGGCGGGCTTGGCGCGCATCCTCCCACCTGCCGACGGCTTCGACGTCGTGGTCGAGTGCGTCAGCGGCGACGAAGCCGTCGAGCGGCTGCCGGCCCTGCGGCCCGGCGTCATCCGCATGGACATCCGCATGCCGGGCCCGGACGGGATCGCCGCCACGGCGCGGCTGCGCTCCACGATGCCGCTCAGCCCCGTCCTCGTCCTCACGACGCTCGGCGAGGACGAGGTCCTGTGGGGTGCGATCCAGCGAGGTGATCGTGACCCGCTCGCGCGCGGCGACGGTCGATCGGCCCCGGTTCGAGCAGCGGCTGCGGGCACCGGCGGCGGAGTGCGCGCAGCCGGCGCGGACGAGGTGACCGCCTTCTACGACCTGCGCGAGCGGCGGCTGGTGTCGGCGGATCGCGATGCCAGGGGAGTGCCTGCGCCTTGTCGAGGCCCGCACCGCCGACGACGCTCTCGATCACGCCGTCCTTGGCGAACAGGTGGTCGTCGTTGGGGCCGCCGTCGAGCAGGTCGCCCTTCTCGCCGCCGACCAGCACGTCGTTGCCCCCTCGCCGAGCTGCACCGTCTGGTGCGTCGACAGCGAGAGCCCGTCGACGAGGTCGTTGCCGAGGCCGGCATTCACCTGCACGACGCTGTTGACCGTCGTCATCCGCGGGTCGACCTTGCCGTCGTAGTTGAGGTCGACGTTCCGGCCGAGGCCTTGCAGCAGCCGCACCTGGTCGCTGCCGGCCGTCTCGTCGACGATGAGCCCGTTCGCGCCCGTGAACACGAAGATCGGCAGGTTCGGGTTGCTCTCCGGGAAGCCGTCGAAGCTCTCGTCGATCGTCGTGGTCTGCGAGGCGGCGCCGGTGCCCGGACACGCCCCTGATCACGATCTTGTCGGTGTTCGCCGCGGTCGCGGCCACGCCGGAGGGGAGAAGCAGCTGCGGAGGAAGCCGCCGCTCTCCGAGTAGAGCAGGGTGGGGCCGTTGCGCAGCGTCATGTCCGCGTCGCCGGCGCCGTTAGCGCACGTTCATCGTGCGGGCCGGCTGGTCGTAGATGCAGGTCGCCGATGCGCTGGCGGCGGACGGGACCGCGGCCAGCGCGGCGGTCCCCAGAAGCGCACCGATGAGGATGCGTCCGCATGACATGGGATCTCGCTGGTTTGGGGCAGGAGTGGACGCCGAGCAGCGTCTCAACGCGCGGGCCGCGCTCCCATGGCGCTTGCCGCCACCTTCTGGCGGCGATCGCGATCGTCTTCAGGGGCTGGCTCAAGGAATGACCGGGCCGGAGTCCGCGCGCGGACGCCTCGCTCGCGGCGCCTCCCGGGGGCGAACGGCCGGCCACCGTCCCGGGTGCCGTCCACGGCGCCCGTCGGGCGGTCGCCCGCGGCGGAGTGCCGCGGCGCCCGGTACGGCACCGTGGAGGCTCGGGCGTGGCGCAGGTGCGCCAGGACCGCGAGCACGCGCCGGTGCGTCAGCGACGAGGCCGGTAGCCGGAGCTTCGCGAAGATGGCCTGACGTGGCGCTCGACGGCGCGTTCGGAGACGTACATCGCCTCGGCGATCGCCCGGTTGCGCCTCCCCTGCGCCATCTGCGCGAGAAT
>DATMVH010000700.1:0-3200 GCA_035563395.1 Solirubrobacteraceae bacterium | reverse complement strand
GACCTGGTCGTGATCGGACCCGAGGCGCCGCTGGTGGCGGGTGTCGCCGATGCGGTTCGCGCCAAGGGCATCGCCTGCTTCGGCCCGTCCGCGGCGGCCGCTCGGCTGGAGGGCTCCAAGGCGTTCGCCAAGGAGGTGATGGCGGCCGCCGGCGTGCCGACGGGCGCGCACCGGACCGTCGCCACGGTCGCCGAGGGGCTCGCCGCGGTGTCCGGCTACCCCGCGGTCGTCAAGGCCGACGGCCTGGCCGCGGGCAAGGGCGTCGTCATCGCCGCGAACGAGGACGAGGCCCGCGCGGCCCTGCACGTCATGCTCGTCGAGCGGCGCTTCGGCCCGGAGCCCGTCGTCGTCGAGGAGTTCCTGTCCGGCGAGGAGCTGTCCGTGCTCGCGCTGTGCGACGGGGAGCGCGCGGTCCCGCTCGCCCCGGCGCGCGACTACAAGCGCATCGGGGACGGCGACCGGGGTCCGAACACCGGCGGCATGGGCTCCTTCTCGCCGGTGCCGGGCGCCGACGGGCTCGTCGAGGAGGTGCTCGCCACCGTGCACGAGCCGGTGCTCGCCGAGCTGGCGCGGCGCGGCACGCCCTTCCACGGCGTCCTCTACGCGGGCCTGATGCTGAGCCCCGACGGCGTCCGGGTGCTCGAGTTCAACGCGCGCTTCGGCGACCCGGAGACGCAGGCGGTCCTGCCGCGCCTGCGCTCCGACCTGCTCGAGCTCCTGCTCGCCGCCACGGAGCCCGGCGGCCTGGCCGGCGCCGCGCCGGAGTGGGACGAGCGCACGGCGGTCTGCGTCGTCCTCGCCTCGCGCGGCTATCCCGCGTCCTCGTCCAGCGGCGATCCGATCGCCGGGCTCGACGCCGTGCCGGACGGCGTCGAAGTCTTCCACGCCGGCACCGCCGAGCGCGACGACGGGGCCGTCGTCACGACGGGCGGCCGGGTGCTCGGGGTCACCGCGCTCGGAACCGGCCGCGCCGAGGCGCGGGCCGCTGCGTATGCTGCCGCGGACGTGATCCACTTCGAGGGCAGGCAGCTGCGGCGGGACATCGCCGCATGAGCGAGGAACGGGAAGAGCGCGGCCACGCGACGCCCGCCACCGGCGCGCCGGAGGCGGTCGCCGAGGCGACGGTCGAGGAGCAGTTCGCCGAGATGGAGGTCGACGCGCCGCGCGTCGGCATTGTCATGGGCTCCAAGAGCGACATGGCGGCGATGGAGGCGGCCGCGAAGGAGCTGGAGGAGCGCGGGATCCACCACGAGGTGCGCGTCATGTCCGCGCACCGCGATCCCGACGTGGTGGCCGACTACGCGCGCAACGCGCAGATGCGCGGGCTGCGGGTGATCATCGCCGGCGCGGGCCTGTCGGCCGCGCTGCCCGGCGTCGTGGCCGCGCACACGCGGCTGCCGGTCATCGGCGTCCCGCTCACCTCGGCGCGCTCCGTGGCCGGCGGCCTGGACGCGCTGCTGTCGATCGCGCAGATGCCGCCGGGGGTCCCGGTGGCCTGCGTCGGCGTGGACTCCGCGCGCAACGCCGCCGTGCTGGCCGCGCGGATCCTCGACGCGTGATCCGGCGCGTCAGCCGTCGCGCCGCGGGTCCGTGATCTCCGAGAGCGCGTGCATCTCGACGTCCTTCTCGACCACGGCGTAGCGCGCCGTCCGGAACACGACCTTCTCCACGTCCGGCATCTCGTGGCCGGGGACGACGACGAAGTGGTGCGAGTCCGCGCGCACCCGCTCGTACTCGGTCCCGCTCAGGACCACGTGCTCGTGGCACGTGGCGTGCGCGCACTCGCAGTAGTAGCGGGCGGGCGCCTCGTTGCTCCGGCGCTCCGGCCAGTTGCGCATCCGCTCGTTCGCGACCCGGAACGCGGCCTCGTTCAGCGTCAGGCGACGTTCGCGGTTGGTCGGCACGCACCACATCGTAGGTGCGGCCCTGGCGCTCGGGTGTGAGCCTGTTCGCATCCCGGCCGCGGGCCGCCGGGCGTCAGGGGTCGATCTCGCCGGCGAAGACGGTGAAGACGGCGCCCTGCGGGTCGCGTGCCATGGCGATGCTCCCGTGGCCGATGTCGATCGGGTCGACGAGCGGCGTCCCGCCGAGCCCGCGCACGCGCTCGAGCGCCCGCTCGGTCGACTCGACGGTGAAGCACGGCCGCCAGTACGACGGCTCGCCGTCCGTCGCCGCGAAGAGCGCCCCGTTGACGTGCCCGTCGTTGAGCACCATCGTCGGGCCGCCGTCGGACCCCGCGGTCGTCCACCCGAAGAGGCCGCCGTAGAAGCCCCGCGCGGCATCCATGTCGGTGGTCACGAGCTCGTTCATGCACAGGCACCCGACGTCGTTGACCCGGTCGGCGCCGATCCGCGCGCGCGGCTGCCAGACCGCGAACACGGCGCCCAGCGGGTCCTGGAGGACGGCCATGCGGCCGGCGTCCAGGACGTCGAAGGCGTCGTCGACGACGGTCCCGCCCAGCGCGGCGGCGCGGGCGGCCGCGGCGCCGGCGTCCTCGACCGTGACGTAGCTCGTCCAGTTCGGCGGGACGCCCGTCGCCCGCATCGCCTCCGGCATCTCGAAGAGGCCGCAGACCACGGCGCCGTCGAGGCGGCACAACGTGTAGACCGCGCCGCCGCCGGCGTCCGCGTCCTCCACGTCCCATCCGAACAGGCCGGTGTAGAAGTCCTTCGCCGAGGAGGCGTCCGTCGTGGCGAGGTCGACCCACGAGAAGGTCCCTGCCGGATAGCTCGTTCGCATGCCCATGTGGGGACGGAGGCTACGAACGCGCCGGCGGCGCATCTATCCCCTGGATGCGGGGACGCTTCTGGCCGCCCGACGCGACGGCGACGGAATCGTCGAGGTGCTCCAGCTGGAGACGCGCGAGGCGGTCGAGCGCCCCGGCGGGGGCGGCGCCGACCTCGCGGACGAGCCGCTGGTCGTCCCGCCCCGCGACACGCCGGCCGGGCGCTTCCGGCCCGTCGTCGAGCACCTCTTCGCGGAGGGGGCGCGACGCCGCGCGTGGGCCACGAGCTCGACGACCTGGCGGCCGCCCAGGCCTTCGTCGCCGCCGGCATCGCGGTCGCGCTCGTGCACGGCCTCGTGCTGGCGACCCTCCCGCCGGGCGCGACCGCCCGCCCGCTCGCCGGCGGAGCCGCGGGGAGCCGTACCGTCGAGGCCCTCGCCCCCGCCGGACGGAGCACGGCCTGGGCCGACCACCT
>DATMVH010000699.1:0-9313 GCA_035563395.1 Solirubrobacteraceae bacterium | reverse complement strand
CGCGACGGGCGCCGCGGGGGCCGCCTCGACGACGACCTCGCGGACGATCTCCACCTGCCGCTCGACGACGACGGGCTCCGGCTTCGGCTGGACCACGACGGGCGGCTGCGGCGCGGGCGGCTGCGGCGCGGGCGCCGGCTTCTGGCCGTACGCGAACTCCGACACCTCGCTCACGTTGCCCGCCGCGTCGACCGCGATCGCCTTGATCGTCCGGGGCGCCGTGATGGCGATCGGGCCCGTGAACGGCGTGCTGCCCTTGCCCGGCGCCGACCCGTTCGTGGTGTAGCGCACGTTCTCGCCGATCAGGTGGAGCGTCTGCGGGAGGTCGTACTCGCCGCTCGGGAGGTCCGCCGCCGGCGCGTCCGGGGCGACGGTGTCCTTCGTGACCAGGCGGCGATCGGCGGACGGGGCGCCGGGACCCTCGAACCGGACGGTGACGTAGTTCGCGCCCTCCCCGAGCGCGGCCGCGGGCACCGTCGCGGACCAGAACCCGGGCGTCTCGCTCACCACCGCGCCCTCGAGGTCGATGACGGCGTGGACGTCGTCCTGGCGGACGCCGCCGAGCGTGATCTCCGTGACCGCGGCGTTCACGACCGGGTCCGAGACCGTGGTGATCGCCGAGGTGCGGGCCGGCGGGCAGGGCGAGCCCGGCCCGTCGAAGCCGGACAGCTCCGACGTGGAGCCCAGCCACAGCACCGACGTCTCGGCGTCCGCGATGACGGCCGCGTCGGCCTCGCCGCCGTCGTAGCCCGTGGTGTCGAACTCGGCGACGTAGCGGCCGTTCTCGTCGGCCTGGGCGGTCACGCGCCAGTCGCGCCGCTCGGTGGCGGCCCAGTCGTCACGCGTCGGGTGGTTGAGCCGGACCTCGATGTCGCCGGCCAGCGGCGTGCCCTCCGGGGTCAGCGCGAGGCCGGTCACCTCGTAGATCCCGGTCGGCTCCATCACCGTCGTCTCGACCGGCGGGAGGAGCGGGTCCTCGTTCGGCGTCGTCACGACCACGGGCACCATGCGCTCGGCGGGCGCGCCGTCGTACGTGACGTGCTGCACGACCATCGTGTCGACGTCGTCGCCCTCGACGGTCGTCTTGATCGTGTCGCCCGGGCGGATGTCCGGTGCGGTGCCGCCGTCGAAGCAGTCGTCGCCGCCGACGTGGTTGAGCTCGAGGAAGCCCGAGCCGTCCGTCCGGTATCCCGTCGCCGCGGCGATCGGGATCTCGGGGTTGTCGCGGAAGACCTCGACGGTGATGTCCGCATCGCGCGGAAACCCGTCGAGGATCACGAGGTCGCGGCCGTGCGCCACCTCGATCGATCGCGGCGGCGTCACCGCCGCGTCGGCCGCCGGCGCGATGCCGAGGGCCGCGATGACGGCCACGACGGCTCCGCCGGCCCGTCGTGTGTCCAGCGTGCGCCGGCCGGCCTGTGCGAGCCGCCGGCCCCTACGAAGATCCTGCACCTGCGCTGCCTCCCGCCCGGTTCACCGGGCCAGTCGGGTGAATGTGGATAGGAGGCTGGAGAAGTTGAGGTGCGCCCAAAAGCGCGGTTACGGCAGCATCGGCGTGCGAGATCTCGCAACGCGTCTGCGCACTCCCCGTGCAGGCAGGGTGGCGACCTCACCGGCCGCACGCCGACAGGGCGGCTCAGGGCCGCCCTGTCGGGAGGAATACGGCCGTGAAACGGCGTTGGACGCCCGCTTCGCGTGGGCGTCCCGCCTTTGTAGTACGGCCGTGAAACGGCGTTGGACGCCCGCTTCGCGTGGGCGTCCCGCCTTTTTCACATCAGATCGCGAAGGCCTCCCGGCGGCGGGCCGGGATGTAGGTGCGGAGGCGGAGGCGGCGACGGCGGGGTGCCTCGAGGCGGGAACGGCGCCACTGCGCGAGCGTGAGGTCCCCGGGCACGTCGCTCTCGATGTAGTTGATGACGTGATCGGGCATGGCGACAATGTGCCACCGCACGGCCCTCGGCTCGGCCGTGCCACCTGGCGGGACGGTGCGCGGATGACCAGCCCCGGGCGGTGGGGAACGCCGCACCCGGGACCTGCGGGCGGGCGGACCCGGGACGGGGCGGGCACCCCTCGCCCGCACCCGCTCCGCGCCCGGATTCAGCTCGCCGCCAGGCGGCGCTTGTAGACGCGCGCCTCCCACGGCGCCAGCCGCAGCGTCCCGCCGGAGGCGTCGGGGGCGCCCGCGTTCCCGAGCAGCAGCTCGGCCGCCGCCCACTCGGCGGCGTCCTCGAGGTCCGCCGTGACCCTTCCTCCGGAGAAGTTCGCCACCACGAGCAGCTCCACGTCCTCGAGCCGGCGCGTGTAGGCGTAGACGTGCTCGTGGTCGGCCAGGCGCATGGTGAAGTCGCCATGAGCGACGACCGGCTCGGTGTGGCGGAGCTCGATCAGCCGCCGGTAGTGGTGGAAGACCGAGTCGGGGTCGGAGCGCGCCGCCTCCGCATTGATCGACTCGTGGTTCGGGTTCACCGCGAGCCACGGCATGCCCGTGGTGAAGCCCGCGTGCTCGCTCGCGTCCCACTGCATCGGCGTGCGGGCGTTGTCGCGGCCCCGGTACCGGAGCGCCGCGAGGACCTCGTCGCGCGCGTGGCCGGCGGCGATCGCCTCGGCGTAGTGGTTGAGCGACTCGATGTCGCGGAAGTCCTCGATGGCCGCGAACGGCGCGTTCGTCATCCCGAGCTCCTCGCCCTGGTAGACGTACGGCGTCCCGCGGTGCAGGTGCAGCACCGTGCCGAGCAGCTTCGCCGACCGCACGCGGTACTGCCGGTCGTCGCCGAAGCGCGACACCGCGCGGGGCTGGTCGTGGTTGTTCCAGTAGAGGCTGTTCCAGCCGCGCTCCGCGAGCCCGGCCTGCCAGCGCCCGAGCGACGCCTTCAGGTCGCGCAGGCGCAGGGGCTGGAGATCCCACTTGGTCGCTCCCTGGTCGAGCTGGACGTGCTCGAACTGGAAGACCATGTCGACCTCGCGCCGCTCCGGATCGGTGAAGAGCAGCGCCTCCTCCACCGTGACGCCGGGCATCTCGCCGACCGTGAGGATCGGGCGGTCGTAGCGCGCGAACACCTCGCGGTGCATCTCCTGCAGGAACTCGTGGATCCGCGGGCCGCAGAAGAAGTGCGGCGTGCCGTCGCCGAGCGGGCCGCCGCCGAGCGGGTGGCCGTCGGGCAGCGCGGGGTCCTTGGAGATCATGTTGATGACGTCCATCCGGAAGCCGTCGACGCCCCGGTCCAGCCACCAGCGCATCATCGAGTAGACGGCCTCGCGGACGTCCGGGTTCTCCCAGTTGAGGTCCGGCTGCTTGCGCGAGAAGAGGTGGAGGTAGTACTCGCCGGTGGCCGGGTCGAGCTCCCACGTCGGCCCGGAGAAGAACGACCGCCAGTTCGTCGGCTCGGCGCCCGGGTCCCCGGGGTTCATGCCGGCGCGCGCGGGCCGCCACCAGTACCAGTCGCGCTTCGGGTTGTCCTTGGAGGCGCGCGCCTCCACGAACCACGGGTGCTCGTCGGAGGTGTGGTTGACGACGAGGTCCATCACGACCTTCATGCCGCGGTCGTGCACGCCCGCGAGCAGCGCGTCGAAGTCCGCCAGCGACCCGAACGTGGAGTCGATGTCCTGATAGTCGCTGATGTCGTAGCCCGCGTCGTCCTGCGGGGAGGGATACACGGGGGAGAGCCAGATGACGTCGACGCCGAGCTCGGCGAGGTGGTCGAGCCGCGCGGCGATGCCGGGCAGGTCGCCGATGCCGTCGCCGTCGGAGTCGGCGAAGCTGCGCGGGTAGATCTGGTAGACGACCGCGCGCTTCCACCACTGATCGGCCGTGCCGCTCACGCCGCCCCCGCCTCCGCCGGCAGCGGCGGCAGCCCACGGCGCGTCCCCTCGTCGAGCAGCGCCTCGCGCGTGACCGCGCCGCCGACGCCGGTCGGCGCGCCCACGGACAGCGAGGCGTAGAGGTTCGCCCAGCGCATCCGCGCCTCCGGATCCGCTCCGAGCAGGTCCGCCCACGCGTACGCCGCGGCGAACAGGTCCCCGGCGCCCGTGGCGTCGACGACGCGCCGCGCGCCCTCGCCCGCGACGCGGACCTCCTCGCCGTCCACGATCCCGAACGCGCCGTCGGCGCCGAGCGTCACCACGATCGTGGCGGCGAGGCCGGCGAGCTCGCGCGCCGCGGCCTCCGGGGTGTCGGCGCCGGTGAGCACGCACGCCTCGCGCCGGTTGACGAAGAACGCCCGGCTGCCGGCGAGCTGCGCGGGGATGCGGCGCGCGAACGCGCGCGCGTCGTCGTCGCCGCAGGTGACGTAGGTCAGCGGCCCGTCCGGCGCCCGGTCGATCAGCTCGAGGTTGACCGCCACGGCCCGCGGCTCGAGCGCCGCGACGTCGGCGCGCCGCGCCCGCGCCCCCGGGTCGACCGTGACCATCGAGCGCTCGCCGTGCACCGGCATGACGACGGTCACGGGCGTGCGGATGTCCGACGCCTCGCCGCAGACGACGCCCTCCTGCCGGAGCTGGTCGCGCACGAAGACGCCGGGCAGGTCGCGCCCGATCGGCGCCGCCACGGCCGCCGTCAGCCCGAGCCGGACGGCCCCGATCGCGGTGATCGCCCCGCCGCCGGGCGAGCGCAGCATGTCGCCCGCGAAGCGCTCCTCGCCCGGTCCGGGCAGCCCTTCGAGCCCCACGAACGTGTAGTCGAGGAACACCGGCGTCGCGACGGCGAGGTCTACACCCATGCGAAGCGCTCCTCCAGTTCGGGCAGCCTGGCCCGGTAGTCGGCGAAGATCTGGCGCGCGGTGGTGACGGAGGGCACGAGCGGGTGCAGCGCCAGCGCCTTGACGGCCAGCGCCGACGAGCCCGTGAGCGCCGCCTCGATCGTCGCGCGCTCCACCGCCTTGACCGTCTCGACGAGCGCCCGCGCGTGGTCGGGGACGTCGCCGACCGCGACGGGATGCGCCCCCGCCCGCCCGACGACGCAGGGGACCTCGACGACGGCCAAGGCGTCGAGGAAGGGGAGGGCGGAGCGGTTGGCGACGTTGAGGATGCGGAGCGCCCGCGCGTCGGTGGCGATCGCCTCGACGACGGCCATCGCCTCACCCTCGTAGCCCTCGCCGCCCTCCTCGTGCACGCCCTCGACGCCCGCGGCGCTGCGGGCCTCGGCCATGTAGCTGCGGTCGCGCTCGTCGCGCGCGGCGCGCCAGGTCCGGAGCGCCTCCTCCGGGGTCTCGCCGGCCGCGGCGTAGAAGGCCGCCTGCTGCTCCTGCAGGTAGGCGCCGCGCGACTGCGGGCTGCGCCGGATCGCCTCGACCGTGTCCGTGCCGTAGTCGAAGTAGTAGACGTACTCGCTCGGGATCATCCCGATCGAGCGCAGCCACTCGGCGCCGAACAGGCGTCCCTCCTCGATGCGCGCCAGGGCCGCGTCGTCCGCCAGCAGGCCGGGAAGCAGGTCCCCCGTACCGTCGTGGACGCCGCGCAGCCAGCCGAGGTGGTTGAGGCCGAACCAGTCGAACCACAGCTCGCCCGCCGGGCGGCCGAGCGCGGCGGCGACGCGCCGGCACAGGCCGGCCGGGGTGTCGCAGATCCCGATGGCCCGGTGGCCGAGGACCTGCTGGACCGCTTCGGTCACCATGCCCGCCGGGTTCGTGAAGTTGACGAGCCACGCGTCCGGGGCCCGGTGCGCCATCGTCTCGGCGAGCGACACCATCACCGGGATCGTGCGCAGCGCGAAGCAGATCCCGCCCGGCCCGACCGTCTCCTGGCCGAGCACGCCGCGGGCGAGCGGGACGGCCTCGTCGACCGCGCGCCCCTCCAGGCGGCCGACGCGGATGGCGCTGAAGACGAAGCTCGCGCCCTCCACGGCGTCGTCGAGGTCGGTCGTCGTGCGGAAGGGCAGCCCGGCGCCGTGCTCTGCCGCCTGGCCCTCGAGCACCAGGCCGATCCGCTCGAGCCGCTCGGGATCGAGGTCGTGGAGGACCACCTCGTCGATCGCCACGCGCGACTGCAGGCGCAGCAGTGCGCCGTACACCAGAGGGACGCGGAAGCCGCCCCCGCCGACGAGCGTCAGCTTCACCGGGCGCGACCGGCGCCCTGCGGCGTGGAAGTGGGCGCCTGCGCGAGCATGGCGTCGCGGAGGATAACGAGGCGGCGGGCGGGGAGCTCAGGCGGCGAGCAGGGCGGCGATGCCCTCGCCGGTGAGCTCGGCCTTCGGCACGAAGCCGCGGGCGCCGCTGCGCAGCGGCAGCGAGCCGTAGTCGCTGGCCTCGCGGCTCGAGGTCAGCACGACGGCGGGGGGCTCGGGGTGCGCGCACAGCCGGGCGGCGACCTCGAAGCCGTCGATGTCCGGCAGCTGGACGTCGAGCAGGACGACGTCCGGCGACAGGACGCGGGCGCGCCGGACCGCGCTCTGGCCGTCCTCGGCCTCGCCGACCACCTCGTAGCCCTCGGCCTCCAGCAGCGCCCGGGCGCTCGCCCGGAAGCTGGGGTGGTCGTCGACGATGAGGATCCGCGCTGCCATGGACATCAGCGTGACGAGGCGTACCCGGATCGGCCAACGAGCCACCCTCCGGAGGTATCAGCGGAAAACCGAACGACCGTCCTCACGCCTCCACGCGCGGGCGCGGGTGCGGACTCGCGCCATGAAAGGGAGCCTACCCCGTGGTTCCTTCTTGTCCGTCTTGGCTCCTTCTGGTCTTGACGGCAGCCGATCGGTCCTTAAGGATGGGCCTGTGACGGCAGGGCGAACGGGCATCCGGTGGCGCGGCTGAAGATCGCCTACATCGGCGGCGGGTCGACGCGCGCGGCCGGCACCATGGCGTCGTTCATCGCGCAGGGCGAGAACTTCGCCGGCTCGGAGATCGTCCTCGTCGACCTCGACGCGGAGCGGCTGCAGCTGATCCGGACGCTCGCGGAGCGCATGGCGGCGTCGCACGGCGCCGACCTCGCCGTGTCCGCCACCACGAACCGCCGCGCGGGCCTCGACGACTGCGACGCGGTGCTCACGTCGTATCGCCCGGGCGGCTTCCAGGCGCGCGTGCACGACGAGAAGATCCCGCTCGCGCACGGCGTGATCGGGCAGGAGACCCAGGGGCCGGGCGGCTTCTTCATGGCCCTGCGCTCCATCCACGTGATGCGCGGGATCCTGGAGGACATGGCCGCCGCCTGCCCGGGAGCGCGGATCTTCAACTACACGAACCCCGTCAACATCGTGGCCCAGGCGGTCGCCGACCACAGCGACGTCCCGATCGTGTCGCTGTGCGAGGGACCGATCATCTACGCCGAGGCGATGGCCGAGGCGGCGGGACTCGCCCCCGAGCGGCTCGACGTCGTGAGCGTCGGGCTCAACCACGGGTCCTGGAGCGTGCGCCACACCTACGACGGCGAGGACGCGCTGCCGCTCCTGCGCGAGGCGTGGTCGCGGCGGGCCGGCGACCCGGAGCTGGAGGGCGAGACGCGGCGAATGCTGCGGCTCGCCGCGGTGATGGACGCCATTCCCAGCGGCTACTTCCAGTACTACTACTTCGAGCGCGAGATCCTCGCGGAGCTGAAGGCCAAGCCGACGACGCGCGCCGAGGACATCTTGAGCTGGGTGCCCGGCTACTGGGCCCACTACGAGGAGCAGGCGGGGCGCGACGCGCCGGAGCTCGACCCCGGCCGCTCGCGCGGCGGGATCGACGAGCTCGAGCTCGCGATCGACTGCATGGACGCCGTGTACAACGACCGCGGCGAGGTCATGCCGGTGAACGTGCCGAACGCCGGGTCGGTGCCCGGCTTCCCGGACTCGCTCGTGGTCGAGACGCTCGGGCACTGCGACGCGCGCGGGATCCGGCCGCTGCCGATGCCGGGGCTGCCGACGCATCTGCGCGGCCTCGTGGAGGCGCTCGGGGAGTACCAGCAGGCGGCGGCCGACGCGGCATGGTCGGGCACCCCGCGGGACGCCGTGCGCGCGCTCGCCGCGCATCCGCTCGTGCGGTCGGTCGACGTGGCCGAGCGGCTCTACGCGGAGATGGCGGCGGCGCACCGGGCGTGGCTCCCCGAGCGGCTGCTGCCGGCGTAGCGGCCGCGACCCGGCCGGCGGGCTTGCGGCGGCGCGGTCAGCGCAGCGCCGCGCCGCTGTCCGGGTCGAACAGGTGGACCGTGTCCGGCCGGACGGTGAACTCCACCTCCTCGCCGGGCGCGAACCGGCGCCGCCCCTCGATGCGGGCGGTGAACCGCGCGCGCTGGTCCTCGGCGAGCAGCGTCGCGTCGCTCTCCTCGGTCGCCTCGTCGGCGGCCGCGGCCGCCTCGCCCTCGAGGCGCGCGGCGTCGACGGGGAAGATCACGTGGCTCTCGGAGCCGAGCCGCTCGACCACCTCGAGGCGCGCGCGGATCCGCGGCAGGCCGGCCTCGGCGCCAGGGTGGCTGGGCGCGAGGTCGGGCGGGCGGACGCCGGCGATGACCGTGCCGTCGCGCGCCCCGGCGTGGCCGTTGAGCGGCACGTCCACGCCCGCGAAGCGGAGCGTCCCGCCGCGCACCTCGGCCGGCACGAGGTTCATCGGCGGCGAGCCGATGAACGCCGCGACGAACACGTTCGCGGGCTCGTCGAACAGCCGCTCCGGCGTGTCGATCTGCTGGATCGTCCCGTCGCGCAGGACGGCGACGCGGTCGCCGAGCGTCATCGCCTCGACCTGGTCGTGCGTCACGTACACGGTGGTGACGCCGAGCCGGGCGTGCAGGCGCGCGAGCTCGGCGCGCATGCCGACGCGCAGCTTCGCGTCGAGGTTCGAGAGCGGCTCGTCCATCAGGTACGCCTGCGGCTCGCGCACCATCGCCCGGCCGATGGCGACCCGCTGGCGCTGGCCGCCCGACAGCGCGCCGGGCTTGCGCTCGATCAGCTCCGTCAGGCCGAGCACGCCGGCGACCGACCCGACCCGCTCCTTCATCACCGGCCGCGGCGTGCGCCGCAGCTTCAGCGCGAAGGCGAGGTTGTCCCACACGCGCATGTGCGGGTAGAGCGCGTAGTTCTGGAAGACCATCGCCACGTCGCGGCTGCGCGGCGCGAGCTCCGTGACCTCCCGGTCGCCGATCCGGATCTTCCCCGCGGAGACGCCCTCCAGCCCGGCGATCATCCGGAGCAGCGTCGACTTCCCGCACCCCGACGGCCCGACGAGCACCATGAACTCGCCATCCCCGATGGAGAGGTCGACGTCGTCCACGGCGACCACGCCGCCGGGGAAGACCTTGCTCACACGCTCGAGGCTGATGCCGCCCACCGGGCGCTCCCTTCGTCGGTTGGCGGAATCGCGAGCCCGGCGGCCAGGGCCGCGCCGTCGGCGGCGACGCCGAGCCGGTCGAGCGC
>DATMVH010000698.1:0-2552 GCA_035563395.1 Solirubrobacteraceae bacterium | reverse complement strand
CGCCGCCCACCGGCTGTGGGTCGAGTGGCTGGGCGACGGGCGCGCGCGCAAGTTCGCGGTGGTCGCCGAGCGGTCCCGTGCGGGCGGCCCGGCCTACGGTCCGACCGTCCGCGCGTGACCCCGGGCTTCGAGCCCCCAGCTGACGATGCGCTCGGGATGGATGCGGATCAGCGGCGTCGGCAGCGCGATCGCCTCGCCGCGACCGCGGATCTCGATCCCGCGCGGCTGCCACGGGTCCGTGCCGGCCAGGTCGTCGATCACGATCGCGGCGCGCCCCGTGCGCGCCACGTCGCGGAACTTCTTCGTGCGCTCGAGCTCATGGCCGCCGACGTCGATCGTGTCGCGCACCGCGTTATAGATCCATGCGACCGGCACGACGTGCGGCGTGCCGTCCGCGCCGACGGTCGCAAGACGTCCGAGCTGCAGCCCGCCGGCCATGTAGCGGAGCTCCGCCTCCCGGAAGACGCTCATCGCGGCGGTCGCGCGATCGTCGGGGCGGCGAGATGGGCGCGGACGACGAGGACGTCATGGTCGCTGTGCCGCGCCGGCAGCACCTCCACCGACGGCGAGCCGAGCGCGCCGCTGCCGTAGACGTGCTGCAGCCCCGGCGCCTGGCCGGCGGAGTCGTCCGTGCGCGTCCAGACGCCGTCCGGAGCACACGAGCCGCGACGGTTGACGTCGCCCCCGAAGACGACGGTGCGGGCGGCGGCGCGACGGGCGAGAAGCGCGGCGAGCTCGGCGCATTGCGCCTCGTTGCCGGCCACTTCGACGCTGGAGCGCGTGTTCAAGTGGGCCGTGCACACGTCGACGTCCGCCCCGGTGGTGACGCACAGCCACCGGCGGCGCTCGGGGCCCGCCTGCTTCGCGAAATCCCGGTTGTCCGTGCGCTCGATGGCCGCCCTGCTCAGTACCGCGTCGCCGAAGCGGCCCCGGCCGCGCGGGCGGACGCAGCGCAGCGGCCGGCCGAGGTAGATCAGCCGGGAGAAGCGCAGGTGGTAGCCGGTCCGCCGGGCGATCCGGCCGACGTCACGCCGGCAGCCCTCGTTGACGGTCACGGCATCCGGGCGCGCCTCGCGGATCCGGGCGACCGCCTCTTCGACCACGGCCGGATACGCCGCCTTGCGATAGCAGCCGGCGAGGCCGGACAGGCACAGGTTCATCTGCATGAGCGTGAACGTCGATGGCGCCCGCGGCTGCCCACCGCTCGCTCCGGACGAGCCGCCGCAGCCGGTCAGCACGAGGACCAGCGCACAACCCAGCGCCGCGAGGAGCAGCGCCCCCCGGGCCTCCGAGCGGTCGGCGCACGTGCGGGCCATGAGGTTCACGAGCCACCGACGGTACGGCGACCGACGCTCGCGAGCCCGCGCTAGGAGATCCGCGGCGTCCTCGCCTGCTGCCACGCCTGCAGCTCGTCGCCCCTCGCGCGCTGCTCGAGCATGCGGTCATAGCGCTCGCGCGCGTGCGCGAGGACGTCATGGTGCTGCTCCTCCCACTCGGCGAGCGGGATCAGCGCGCGCAGGAGCGCCTCGCCGGCGTCCGTGAGCTGGTAGTCCACGTGCGACGGCACTCGCGGGTACACGTGCCGGAGGACGAGACCGTCGCGCTCGAGGCGGCGCAGCGTCGCCGACAGCATCCGCCGCGAGACGCCGTCGATGTCGCGGAGCAGCTCGTGGAAGCGACGGGTGCCCGCCGCGAGGTCGGCGAGGACGAGCACGCTCCACTTCGAGGCGAGCACGCCGACCGCGGCCTGGAGACGCTCGGCGGCGTCGTCGTTGGGGAGCGCGGTCGACATGGCGTCAGGATGCCACGTCACGGCGCGGCGCAGGGAGAACATGGAATCGGACCGGCCATCGTGCCGATACTCGCCCACGCGGCCACCCGGTGCGACGATTGCCCGCGATGCCGCCGCGCCAGGAGCCGCCCGTGCTCGTCGCTCCGGACTCGTTCAAGGGCACGATCCGCGCCGCCGAGGTCGCCGGCGCCGTCGGCCGGGGCCTGGAGCGCGCCGGGCTCGTCCCGCCCGATCTCTGCCCCGTCGCCGACGGCGGCGAGGGAACGCTCGACGCGCTCCTCCCCGCCCTCGGCGGCGAGTTGCTCGCCGCCGACGCGCACGACCCGCTCGGCCGCCCGATCCGCGCGCACATCGCGCTGCTCGAGGACGGCGGCACCGCACTGGTGGAGGTGGCCGCGGCCAGCGGGCTCGCGCTCGTCGCCCCGGAGGAGCGCGATCCCGAGCGCGCGACGACGTACGGCACGGGCGAGCTGATCGCCGCCGCCGTGGAGGCGGGCGCCGCGGTGGTCCTGGTGGCCGCGGGCGGCTCGGCGACCGTGGACGGTGGTTCCGGCGCGCTGGCTGCGATCCGCGAGCGCGGTGGTCTGCGCGGCTCGCGCGTCGTCGTCCTCTGCGACGTCAAGACGCCGTGGGAGCGCGCGGCGGCGGTGTACGGGCCGCAGAAGGGCGCCGATCCCGCCGCCGTCGAGCGGCTGAGCGCGAAGCTCGACGCGCTCGCCGACGGGCTGCCGCGCGACCCGCGCGGCGTGCCGATGACCGG
>DATMVH010000697.1:0-9360 GCA_035563395.1 Solirubrobacteraceae bacterium | reverse complement strand
CCGCGAGCGAGCACGACTGGCGCTTCGACGGCGGCTGGCTCGCCGTCGCGGTCGCGAGCACGGCGGCCGCCTACGTCCTCGGCGCGGAGCTGTGGCGGCGGCTCCTGCACGCGCTCGGCGACGACCTCGCCCGCGCGGCCGCGGGCTCCATCTACGCGACCTCGCTGATCGCCCGCTACGTCCCCACGAACCTCCTGATGGTCGTGGGGCGCGTCGTCCTGGCGGAGCGCGCCGGCGTTCGCAAGCGCGTGTGCCTCGCGAGCCTCGTCTACGAGGCGGCGCTGGGCATGCTCACCGCGGGCCTGCTCGGCGCGTACTTCTTCGTCACCCTGCCGGAGCTCCGGGATCGCGACGCGCGCTTCGCCCTGCTCGCGCTCGTGCCGCTCGCCATCGTCGCGTTGCACCCGCGCGTGTTCAAGGGCCTCGCCGACGGGCTCCTGCGCCGCTTCGGGCGCGAGCCGCTCCCCGCGGCGTTGCCGTGGTCGCGGGTGCTGGTTTTCATGGCCGGGTACGGCCTGCAGTGGGCGGCGTTCGGCCTTGGCGCCTTCGCGCTGGCCTCGGCGCTGCAGCCCATGGACGCCGAGGACCTGTTCTTCGTCACCGCCGCCTTCGCGGTGGCCTTCTGCATCGGCGTGCTCACCTTCGTCGCCCCGGGCGGCCTCGGGACGCGGGAAGCCGCGTTCGTGGCGGTGCTGAGCCCCGTGCTGCCCGTCGCGGCGGCCGCCGCCGTCGCCGTGGGCACCCGGCTGCTGCAGATCGGGGTGGAGGTCGGCTACCTCGTCGTGTCGCTGGCCATCCAG
Source organism: Solirubrobacteraceae bacterium (assembly GCA_035563395.1). GTDB lineage: Bacteria > Actinomycetota > Thermoleophilia > Solirubrobacterales > Solirubrobacteraceae > DASQMT01. The sequence continues at coordinate 8,560 of DATMVH010000697.1, read as the reverse complement.
CGGCGCGCCGCGAACCGCTCGCCGGAGGCCGCGCGCCGGACGGGCTGAGCGACCGCCTGCCAGACCGCGTCGATGACGAGCTCGACGTCGTCGCCGGTCATGCCGGCCCACAGCGGCAGCCTCGCCACGCGGGCGGCGGCCGACGTGGTGACGGGGAGGTCTCCGGCCGGGCGCGCGAAGCGGGCGCCGGCGGGGGAGCTGTGCAGGGGGACGTAGTGGAAGACGGCGTGCACGCCGCGCGCGCGCAGGTCGCGGAGGAAGCGGTCGCGGTCGTCGCCGTCCTCGAGCAGCAGGTGGTACAGGTGGCCGTTGTGCCCGCAGCCGCGCGGGACGACCGGGCGCCGGAGGCGCCCGCGCGCCTCGAGCTCGGCGAACGCCTCGTGGTAGCGGCTCCAGATGCCCAGCCGCTCGGCGGTGATGCGCTCGGCCTCCTCGAGCTGCGCGTAGAGGAACGCGGCGTTGATCTCGCTCGGCAGGTACGAGGACCCGATGTCCACCCACGTGTACTTGTCGACCTCGCCGCGGAAGAACTCGCGGCGGTTCGTGCCCTTCTCCTGGATGACGTCGGCGCGGCGGCCGTGACGCGCGTCGTTGACCAGCAGCGCGCCGCCCTCTCCGGAGCTCACGTTCTTCGTCTCGTGGAAGCTGACCGCGGCGAGGTCGCCGAGGCCGAGGACGGGCCGCCCGTGGTACGTCGAGAGCACGGCCTGGGCAGCGTCCGCCACGACGGCGAGGCCGTGCGCGCGCGCGATCGCGCACACCGCATCCATCTCGGCCGCCACCCCGGCGTAGTGGACGGGAACGATCGCCCGGGTGCGCGGGCCGATCGCGTCCTCCAGGAGGCGCTCGTCGAGGTTCAGCGTGTCGGGGCGCACGTCCACGAACACGGGCACCGCCCCGCGCAAGACGAAGGCGTTCGCCGTCGAGACGAACGTGTAGGACGGCATGATGACCTCGTCGCCGGGCTCGAGGTCGAGGAGCATCGCGGCCATCTCGAGCGCGCCGGTGCCGCTGTGGGTCAGCAGGGCGTGCCGGGCGCCCGCGGCCTGCTCGAGCCAGCGGCAGCAGCGCTCGGTGAACGGCCCGTTGCCCGAGAGGTGCAGGTTGTCGATGGCCTGCGCGATGTAGCGCAGCTCCGCGCCGGTCGCGTACGGGCGGTTGAAGGGCAGCACCGGTGCTATGTTCGCGCATGCGCCGGGCGGGAGCCGCGCCGGCGGCCGTCGGCCCGGGCCCGTCGCGGCCGGCGGGCGTCGTCGGAGGGCATCACCCGGTGAAGACCGTCACGGTCGTCCAGTCGAGCTACATCCCGTGGAAGGGGTACTTCGACCTGATCGGTCTCGCGGACGAGTTCGTCGTCTACGACGACGTGGAGTTCTCGCGCGGCACCTGGCGCAACCGCAACAGGATCAAGACGCCGCAGGGCCTCCGCTGGCTCACCATCCCGATCCGCTACCGCGGGCACTCGCGCGCGCGGATCGACGAGATCGAGACCAGCGGGACGTCGTGGGCCGCGGACCACTGGCGGGCGCTCGAGGCCAGCTACGGCTCGGCGCCGCACTTCGAGACCTACCGGGATGCGGTCGAGGCGCTCTACCGCGACGGCGAGGAGCGCAGCCTGAGCCGCATCAACGTGCGCTTCCTGAGGGCGCTCTGCGCTCTGCTCGGCATCCGGACCCCGATCACGCTGTCGACCGATTACGAGGCGACGGGCACGGGCACGGAGCGGCTCGTCGGCCTCCTCACCCAGGCGGGCGCGACCCGCTACGTGTCCGGGCCGGCCGGGCGCGCCTACATCGACGAGCGCGCCTTCGAGCGGGCCGGCATCGCGCTCGAGTGGATGGACTACGCCGGCTACGCCGAGTACCCCCAGCCGCACCCGCCGTTCGAGCACGCGGTGACGGTGCTCGACCTGCTCTTCAGCGTCGGCCCGCGGGCTCCGCGATACCTGAAGAGCTTCGCGCCCGAGCCCCCTCCGCCCCGGCCGGCGCCCGGGTCCCGATGACGCCGAGCAGCTGTCCCAGGCGGAAGCTCTCGCGGAAGCCCGGGACCGCGTACTTGAGCTCCGGCGGGCAGTACGGCCAGGCGTTGATGTAGGTCGGATCCGGGAACCCGGCCGCCTCGAACCAGCCCATGACCTCGCGCGCCGTGTGCTCGTGGTGGTAGCGCGGCGCGTACCAGTCGTAGTTGCAGTACTTGCGCAGCTCGGGCGTCGGCTGCATCGAGAACCAGAAGAAGCGCTTCCAGAACACGGGGCGCGGCAACCGGTTGAGGTGGCCCAGCGCCTCGCACACCCGCTCCTGCACGCGGACCGGGAGCCGGCGCACGACGGCGCGCCAGAACCGGTCGGAGAGCTGCAGCGGCTTGAACGCGCGGCGGAACAGCGCCACGTACAGCCGGCCGCCCTCCTTGACGAGGCGCGGCAGGTTGTCGAACGAGCGCTTGGTGTCCGGCGTGTGGTGCAGGACCCCGTGGCTGTAGACGAGGTCGAACGCGCCGTCGCGGAACGGGTGGCGGTTGACGTCGCACTGCACGAAGTGCGCGTTGCCGGACCCGCGGCACAGCTCGTAGGCCTTGTCGACCGCGATGGAGTAGTCGAAGCCGAAGAGCTCGCCGCAGTACGGGGCGACGACGCGGGAGAGCCGGCCCCCGCCGCAGCCCGCGTCGAGCACGACCTTGCCCTCGAGCTCCGCGGGCGTGAGGTCGGTGATCCGGAAGAACTCGAGCTCGTCCTCGTCGCGGAGCCAGTCGAACGTGGTCCACTGGTGACCGAACGAGTCCGCGTAGACGTCGCGCAGGTCGTCCTCGCTCCGCACGCCGTCGATGAACCGCGGGATGCCGCGCACGATCGGCCACTCCGCCGCGCACCGCTCGCACGCGAGCCGGCCGCCGTAGACCTCGCCCGGATCGCGCTCGACCGCGTCGCGCACGGTCAGGTCGGCGCCGCAGTCCGGGCAGGCGATGAAGTCGAGGAGTCGTGGCTGCATCGAGGAACGGAGGAGCGTCAGGCGGGCGGAGCCGGCCGCCGCGCCGCGACGCGCCCGGCGGCGAGAAAGGTAGCGGGCGCCAGATCGGCGTGGTCCGGGACGACCGCCCCCGCCCCGATGAAGGAGTGGGCGCCGACCCGCGCGAGGCCGCAGACGATCGCCCCCGGGGACAGGAACGTGTTGTCGCCGATCTCGCTGTCGTGGCTCACGATCGCGCCGGGCCACAGCACGGCGAGGGGCCCGACGCGCGCGCCCGCGTCGACGTTGGCGCCCGCCCCGACGATGGCGCCCTCGCCGACGGTCGCCTCCGGATGCACGTGGGCCGCCGGGTGCAGCAGGGCGGGGAGCGCGTACCCGTCGCCGCGCACGCGGCCGTAGAGCGTCCAGCGCGCCTCCAGGTGGTTGTAGCCCACGGCCATCACGATCCCGCGGCCGGCGGCCGGCGGGAAGCGGTCGCGGACGTTCTCGTAGCCGCCGAGCACGTCCGGTCCGCCGACGACGTCGTCGATGAAGCCCTCGAACTCGTGCCCGCACGCGGCGAGCTGCCGCCGGAGCACCCGGCCGAAGTCGCTCGAGCCGTAGATCAGCAGCCTCATGCCGGCACGTAGCTGCCGAAGCCGACGGTCTCCTTGATGTGGCTGTGGGGGGCCGGCGCGGAGTAGGAGTAGCCCGGCGTCAGGGTCTCCTCCTCGACCGTCCCGGCGTCGAGGTCGACGTGGAAGCTGACGATCGGGACGTAGGCGAAGCGATCGGGACGCTTCACGATCTGCACGTACTCGAACCGCAGCCGCCGGTCGCCGGGACGCAGGATCGTCGGCGGGATCCGCAGCGTGCGGGCGTAGCGCACGAGCCGGCGCTCGAACAGGCCGCGGTCGCTCTTGAAGTACTTGAGCGTCGTGAACACCGTCGTGACGGCGATCGACTCCGTGACGCTGTGGAAGCGCAGGAACCAGCCGAGCGGCCGGCGCACGCGGCGCAGGTCGTACGTCGTCTCCTCGTGGACGATGCGCCGCTCCCCTCCGTCGGCGGCGGGCGCGTAGATGCGGACGAAGAAGTTGGTGACGTCGGGGGTGAAGACGCGCCACATGATGATCGGGACGGCGTTCGCATAGCGCGTGAGCAGGTCCTGGATCCGCCGCGGATAGCGGCGCGAGAGGAAGAGGTTGAGGTACTGCATGACCTTCACCGGCACGAGCACGGCGAGGTACGCCCACATGAGCGCCTGGAGCGCGACGACGAGCGCGTCCGGGCTCCCCACGGGCCCGACCGCGCTCGCGAGCCCGAGCCCCTCGGTCGCGGACCACCCCAGCTCCGGCAGGTAGATGAGCGGGACGACCATCATCAGGACGGCGAGCCGGCCGAGGCGGACGAGGAACAGGAGGCCGAAGAACCCGGCGATGCAGAGCGCGCCGCCGAGCCAGCGCAGGCCGGGCACGAGCATGAGCGCGCCCATCGTCAGCTGGCCGAGCGCCGCTGCCGCGTCCTGCAGGCGCAGAAGCGGGTGGGACGGCCGGACGCGGCGGAAGCGCGCGTGCCAGTGGCCCCACAGCGGGTTCGCGAGGCCGTACTCCATGCCCTCGCCGTGAAGGTAGCCGGACAGCGACTTGTACGTTCCCGAGCACAGCAGCACGACGGCGAAGTCGACCCGGAACAGCAGCTCCGCGGTCCCCGACAGCCGGCCCGACGCGTCGAGCGCGGCTGCCGCGCACCCGACGGCGATCAGGACGGCGAGGTAGTGCGACATGAACCCCGGCGCCCCGCCGCCGCGGAACAGCCCGGTCCACCGGCTGCGGATGTAGAAGAGCCGGAACAGGACGACGAGGGCGAGCGCCCCCAGCAGCGGCTGCACGTGGAGGATGAGCGACAGGCACCCGGCGATCCACGCGGCGGCGAAGGCCGCGGACCCGAGCGGCGACGACCACGGCAGCCGGTCCCAGTAGCCGCGGCCGAGCACGACGCGCCGGTAGCTCAGGTACCACGCCAGGTCGACCAGGAAGAGGACCCCCGCGAGCTCCTGGATCAGCCCGAGGTTGTTCACTGCGCCTGCTCCCAGAGGGCGAACATCAGGAGGCTCCACACGCGCTTGCCGAGGAAGAAGTCCCCGTCGCGGTAGAAGTCGCCGACGAGCCGCTCGACGTAGCGGTCCTCCAGCAACCCGAGCCGGTTGAACCCCGGTCCGCGCAGGTGCTCGAGGCAGAAGTCGCGCAGCTCACGCCCCAGCCACAGCACGCCCGGCTCGACGAAGCCCTCCTTCTGACGGTCCACGAGCTCCCCGGGGAGGTGGCGGCGGGCGACCTCCTTGAGGAGGTGCTTCGTGCGCCCGCCGCGAATCTTCACGCCGGCCGGCAGCGACATGACCCGCTCCACGAGCCGGTGGTCGAGGAACGGCGTGCGGACCTCGAGCGAGTGCGCCATCGACAGCACGTCCGCGTAGTTGAGCACCTGCTCGCACAGGAGGTGACGGCAGTCGAACTCGAGGATGCGGTTCAGGGGCGTGGTCGCCCGGAGCTCCGCCTCGGCCGACCGCAGGCGCGGCGTCACGGAGGCGGCCGCGTAGACGTCCGGGCGGAGCAGCCGCGCGAGCTCGGCGTCCGGAAAGACGGCGAACCGGTCGACGAGCGCGGCGAGCGGCTGGTCCCGCGCCGCGGCCGCGAAGGCCGCCTCGGCCTCCGGCGCGCCGGCCGGCACCGCCTCGCCGCGGGCCTCGAGCTGCTCGAGCAGGGCGGAGGCGCGGTGCAGGAAGTAGGACCCGAAGAGCTCGTCGGCGCCGTCGCCGCTCAGCGCGACCTTGAGGTCGCGGCCCATGACGCGCGAGATGAACCAGTTCGACACCACGGCCGAGTTGGGCTGGCCGAAGTGCGCGGCGATGACGGGCAGCTCCGCGGCGAGGTCCTCGGGGCGGAGCGTCACCTCGCGGTGGCGCGTCCCGTGGCGCTCGGCGATCAGGGCCGCGAAGCGCCGGTCGGCGCTCTTCTCGTAGATGTCCTCGTCGTAGACGAGGCAGTACGTGCGCAGCGGCGTGGCCGTCCGCTCCGAGGCGAGCGCGACGATCAGGCTCGAGTCCACGCCGCCGCTGAGGTAGGCCCCGACCTCGACGTCGGCGCGCATGCGCAGGGCGACCGACTCGCGGACGAGCGCGTCGACCTCCTCCACGAGCTCCTCCTCCCGGACGCCGTCGGGCGGCCGGGCGGGCGCGGGGAAGCTCCAGTAGCGCGTCGTGGCCGGCGCGCCGCCGTCGAGCGGTACGCACACGTGCGAGCCCGGGGGGACCTGGCGGACGCGGACGTCGATGCTCGCGTCGCTGGGCATCGCCTTCTGGCTGAAGTACCACCCGAGCGACGCGCGGTCGAGGTGCGCGGCGCGGCCCTCCGGGGCGAGCGCGTTGAACTCGCTCGCGAACTCGAGCGTCCCGGCGTCCGCGTCGTAGCGGTAGTAGAGCGGCTTCTTGCCGAGCCGGTCGCGGACGAGGTACAGGGCATCCTCCTCGCGGTCGACGAGGGCGATCGCGAACATCCCGACGAGCCGCTCGACGAACGCGATGCCGTGCGCCGCGTGCAGCTCGGCGATCGTCTCCGCCTCCGCGTGGTCGCTGACGAGCTCGTGCCCCGCCGCCTCGAGCTCGCGGCGCAGCTCCGGGGCGTTGTAGACCTCGCCGTTGAAGACGACGGTCACGCGGCCGTCGCGGCTGACCTTCGGCTGGTCGCCGGTGACCAGGTCGACGATGGCGAGCCGGCGGATGCCGAGCCTGACGCGGTCGGAGTCGAAGAAGCCGCGCGCGTCGGGGCCGCGATGGCGCAGGGCCTCGGTCATGCGCTCGAGCCTGCCGTCGAGCGCCGGTCCGGTCGAGCCGGCGATGCCGCACATGACGCCGCTCAGTCCTCCAGGTTGAGCGTGTCGTACACGAGGTGCTCGGGTCGCCGCCGCGTCGCCAGGAACGTCTCGCTCAGGTACTCCCCGATCACGCCGAGCACGACGAACTGCATGCCGAGCAGGAAGGTGAAGAGGACGACGACGGTGGTGAAGCCGGGAGCGATGCCGCCGAACAGGAGCCGGCCGGCGAGGATCGCGACCGCGTAGGCGATCGACCCGAAGCAGAGCAGCACGCCGGCCACGCTCGCGAGTCGCAGCGGCTTCGTCGAGAACCCGAGCAGCCCGATCCGCGCGTGCCGGAGCAGCTGCCGCATCGTGTACCCCGACGCCTGCCGCTCGCCCGGCACCTCCACCGGCACCTCGCCGATCGGCAGCCCGATCCATGCCGACATGCCGGCGATGAACGGCCGCTCCTCGAAGCGCGTGAGGTAGTCGGCGTAGCGCCGCGTCATCAGCCGCATGGTCGTGGCGTTCTCGAGGATGGGATAGTCCGACAGCCAGTTGAAGAGCCGGATGTAGGCGGCGCTGAGCAGACCGCGGAGCCCGCGCAGGCGCCGCGGCGGCCGCACGCCGACCGCGACCTCGTAGCCCTCCGCGAGCTTCGCGGCCAGCGCCGGGATCGCCGACGGCGGGTCCTCGAGGTCCGCGTCGATGAGCAGGACGTAGTCGCCGCGGCCGCGCCGCAGGCCGGCGAGCACGGCGACGTGCTGGCCGAAGTTGCGCACCAGGCGGACCACGCGGACGCGGGGATCCTCCCGCGCGAGGCCGGCGAGCACCGCCTGCGAGTCGTCCGGCGAGCCGTCGTTGACGAAGATGATCTCGACCGACCCGAACAGCGGCTCCGCGTACTCGAAGAGCTGGCGCGTCAGCGACTCCAGCGTGTCGGCGTTGCCGTAGACCGGGCTGACGATCGACAGCGCGGCGCCCGGGAAGGCCGTCATGGCTGCACGCTGCCGTCGGGCCGTCGCGCCACCACGAGGAGGGATCCGCCCCAGGGCAGGTCCAGGCCGGCGCGGATCAGCCGTCGCTCCACGCGCATGGCGGCGCCGGGCAGCGGGCCGAGGCGACCGGCGCGCCGCAGCTCGCCCAGCGCCTCGGACGCGGACCGCGGCGCCCGGGCGAGCGCGCGAGACGCGACCATCAGCGGCAGGAGCAGCGTCACGAACGACGTCATGCGGACGACCTCGAAGCCCGTCCGGCCGAGCTTCGCGGCCAGGTCCGCTCGGGCGTAGCGCCGGCGGTGGCCGCCGAACTCGTCCGCGTCCGTCCACAGCCAGGCGTGCTGGGGGACGGTGAGCAGCAGGCCGCCGCGCGGGCGCAGGGCGCGGCGAAACGAGCGCAGCGCGGCCTCGTCGTCCTCGATGTGCTCGATGACGTCGAACGCGCCCACCACGTCGAACTCCTCGGCGAAGGGCAGCCGCGTCGCGTCGACCTGGCAGAGCGGCACGCTCCCGAGCCGGCGGGCGGCGGACTCGAGCCCCGCGGCGAGCAGCTCACCGCCGGAGCGCCGCAGTGCCGGCGCCGCCCGCCCGAGCGCGTCGAGGACGGAGCCGGTGCCGCAGCCGGCGTCGAAGAAGCTCCGCGCGGCGGGGAAGTACGTCCGCAGCGCCCAGCCGATGAGCTCCGTACGGGCCCGGAACCACCAGTGGCGCTCCTCGAGCTCGGCCAGCTCGGCGAACGCGCCGCCCCGGAAGGCGCCGTCGTCG
>DATMVH010000696.1:0-2730 GCA_035563395.1 Solirubrobacteraceae bacterium | reverse complement strand
TCGGTCATGGCAGCCGGGACGATAGTGCCGCGCCCCGGCGCCGCGCCCGGGCGTCAGGGCCCGGGGGCGGCGCCGGTGCGCTGCAGCCGGACGAGCGACGCGCCGCGGACGTTCTCGCGCGTCGGCTCCGCGCTGTCGTGGTACGTCACGAGGCCGAGGTACGTACCGGGCTCCGTCAACCCCGACCAGTCGACCGAGAACGTCGCCGGCTCGCCCGCCTGCGTGGCGACGGGGTCGCCCGAGACGACGAGGCCCGGCGGCGGCGCGGGGTCGTCGGGCTGCGGGTCGTCCACGACCCAGGTGGTGAAGTCGTACGTCGAGACGGGGTCGCGGGTGCTGAACCCGAGCACCGCGTAGACGTACTCCCCGGGCCGCGGCAGCGGCACGAGCACGTTCTCGTCCGAGTCGAGGTCGTTCTCGAAGTCCACGAGCTCCGCGTTCGTGAAGTCGCCGTCCGCGTCCGGATCGCGGTACAGGTAGAGGTCGAGGTCGGTGCCGGCGGCGCCGCCGTCCGCGTTCGAGATCCGGCCGCCGATCGCCTGCGCCCCCTCGGGCACCGTGAGCGGGTACAGGTTGGTCCCGGGGTCCGTCCCGCTGAGATCGACCTGGCCGGTCGTGGCCGTCACGCTCTCGCCCACGAGCGTGTCCGGCGCAGCGAGTCCCCATCCCAGGCCCCGCAGCTCGCCGGTGAGCCCGGCCGTCACCGTCACCGGCGCGCTCCCCGCCTCCGCCTCCGCGGTCAGGTCCACGAGCTCCGGCGCCATCACCGCGCGCACCCGCACCTGGACGGGCAGCCGCACGCGGCGATCGCCGCTCGTCAGCACGAGCCCGCCCGCCCCGTACGCCGGCGAGTCGCGGTCGGCGACCTGCACGGTGAGCTCGACCGTCTGCTCCTCTCCCGCCCGGAGCGTGAAGCGGCGCGGCGAGGGCGTGAGCGCGATGCCCTGCGGCGAGTCGGCCGTCACCGTCCAGCGCGTGGTCCGCGGCTCGACGCTGCGGAACGTCCGCGCCGTCTGCTGCTCGACCAGGACGTCGCTCATCACGATGGACGGCACGTTGAGGTCCGTCGGCTGGAGCGGCGGGAGCGCGCCCGAGACGATGTCGGGGTCGACGGCCTCCAGGTAGCGCAGGTACTCCAGCGAGGTCACGTCGAGGACGAGCCCGGGATCCGCGGCGCGGTTCGGGTCGATCTCCCCGGCGCCGGCGTCGAACGACGTGGCGGCCGTGACGCCGTCCTCCAGCAGCACGTCCGGATTCGCCGTCGTCATCAGCGCGGACTTCGTCTCCGCCGGCGTGAACAGCGGGTGCAGCTGCTCGAGCAGCGCAGCCGCGCCCGCGACGTGCGGCGCAGACATCGACGTGCCGCTGATGACCTGGAAGAGCTGGCCGGGCATGAACGGCGAGCTCGGCAGCAGCTCGGGGGCCGCGCCGGCGAGGATCTGCACGCCCGGCGCCGTGAGGTCGGGCTTGCCGATGTCCGGCACCGCGTCCTGCGGCCCGCGGGAGGAGAAGTCCGCGAGAACGCCGCCGCGCGGAAGCGCCACGGCCTGCCCGGCGCCGATCTCGGCGGTGGCCTCCGGCCCGATCAGCGCCTTCACGCGCAGGCCGTCCTCGTGGCCGATGTGGACGGTGGGGATCGGGTGGTTGTCCGTCAGGAGCGTGGCCGCGCCCTCGGGGTTGGCGAGGATCATCCCGGCGCCGCCGGCCTCCTCGACGGCGCGCCCCCGCGCCGCGCGCATGCGGTTGCCGACGCAGAGGACCACCGCTCCGAGCACCTTCGCGGGATCGAGCACGCCGCCGAGGCACTCCGCGGCCTCCGCGGGATCGACGTCCGGCAGCCCCGACGCCGCGCCGTCTACGAGCCGCGTCGCCGGCAGGCCGCGGCCGACGGAGGCGCCGCGCACCTCGAGCGGACCCTGCGGAGAGGACACCGTGAGCGTCGCCTCGAACGCCCGCCGCGTCGTCGCGGCGGCCACGGACGTGAGCCACGGGACCGACGCGGGCGTGCCGACGGTCGAGGCCTCCGGCCCGTTGTTGCCTGCCGACGCCGCCACGAACACGCCCGCGTCGACCGCCCCGAAGAACGCCACGGAATCGGGGCTGACGACGCTCGGCGTCTCGGTGCCGATGGAGTAGTTGAGGACGTCCACGCCGTCGGCGACGGCGGCGTCGATCGCCGCCACGAGGTCGCTGTCCGCGCAGCCCGAGACCTCCGTGCCGGTCCAGCACGCCTTGTAGGCCGCGACGTGCGCGCGCGGCGCGATGCCGGAGATCAGGTCCACGCCGAGGCCGTTGCCGTCGATGACGGGATCGACGCCGTAGTTGCCGGCGGCGGTGGAGGCGGTGTGCGTCCCGTGCCCGTCCTCGTCGCGCGGCGACACGGAGGACCCGTCCTCCAGCGCGTCGCGGCCGAACCCGTCGACGAAGTAGCGCGCGCCGACCAGCTTGTTGTTGCACGTCGAGACGGGGAACCCGTCGCCGCCCTGGCAGGCGCCGTTCCACACCTCGGGCGGCGCGTACGCGGGCGGCCCGTCGGCGAAGCTCGGGTGCTCCGGGGCGATGCCCGTGTCGATCACGCCGACGATCACGCCCTCGCCGGCGTGCTCGACGCCGCCGAGGCGCTGCCACAGCCCCGTGGGGAGCCGGAGGTAGGACGCGCCCCCGCCGGTGAGGCCGCCGAGCGCCGCGTCCTCCGCCGTGCCGGGCGGTTCCTGCGTGGGCTGCCGCAGC
>DATMVH010000695.1:0-18969 GCA_035563395.1 Solirubrobacteraceae bacterium | reverse complement strand
CGCACCCGCTCCCCCGGAGCCGTCCCGGCGGCCTCGCGTTCCCGCGCGATGGCCTCGCGCACGGCCGGCGCGACCTCGCCGCCCCACAGCTCGACGGTGCGCGGGTCGTCCGTCGCGAGGATGAACGTGCTCACGCCCTGCTCGAGGGCGAGCGCCCGTCGAGGTCGTCGAGGCGAACGTCCTCGCGTCTCACGAAAGTCGTCTTCGGCCTCGGCGAGCGCTCGGACCCTCCGCCACGACGCCGCCGGGTCGCCCGAGCCTACGTCACCGGGACGCTCGTCGCCGTCCGTCCGGGCTGGTCGGCCCGCCCGCCGGCTTCCTCGATCCCGGCGGCCGCGGTGAACACCGTGCCGGGGAGCTTCGGAGGCGGCTCGGCGACCTCCGCGATCAGCGCCACGCCCGCGCCGTCGCGGGCCGCGCGTTCGCCAGCCCGATCCCGCGCTGGCGCCGGAGATGAACGGCGTCGTGCCCGCGGGGCTCAGGGCGTCGCCCGCGCCGCTCAGGCGTCGCCCGGCTGCGGGCGGTACGTCCCGAACGCCCACAGGTTGCCCTCCGGGTCGCGCACCGTGAAGTCACGGGAGCCGTAGTCCGTGTCGGTGATGTCCACGGCGATGTCCCCGCCCGCCTCGCGGACCCGCTCGTACAGGGCGTCGACCTCGTCGAGCGCGCAGTAGACGAGCCGGCCGCCGGCGGGCAGGCTGCGAAACGGCTCGCGCCCCACCCCGGCCGAGCTGAGAATCACGACCGCCCCGTGGAAGGCGAGCTCGGCGTGCACGACGTTGCCCTCGTCGTCGCGGTGGTCCTGGCGGCGCTCGCACCCGAGCACCTCCTCGAGCCACGTCATGCCGGCGTCCGCGTCGCGGTACTGGAGCCCGGGATAGAACGTGGGGGTCGACGTCTGCGCGGTCATCGGAACGCCTCCTGTCGCGGTTGCGGGAGGAACGCTAGGCGGTCCGCAGGTCCGTGTCTTGTACGGATGGGAGCTTGCGTCAGGCGGTGGCGATCAGCGCGCGGAACTCGTTGTGGAGGCGATAGCGACCGCCGGCCCGGCGGTAGGGCGCGCACGCGGCGACGATGTCCGCGCGCAGCTCGGGCTCGCGGTCGCCGGCCAGCGCAGCCAGGCCCATGGGCGCCGTGAGCTCGCGCGCGAGCGTCGCCTCGTCGGGGTACTCGAAGGCGTAGCGGACGTCGAAGGCGACGGCCGGAGTGAGGCCGGCGGTCTCGGCCAGCGTCTCCAGGACGCCGGGCTGCCACAGCCGGGGCGAGGCGCCCGCTCCCGGCGGCGGCGGGAAGAAGCGGCGCGCGACGGCCTTCATCGGCTCGAGGTCGTTGCGCTCGGGCCGGCCCCAGACCTGGACGAGGACGCGGCCGCCGGGCCTCGTCACGCGCCGCGCCTCCCGCAGCGCGGCCACCATGTCCGCCGCGAAGAAGAACGCGTTGAAGCCGGTCACGACGTCGAAGCCGTCGTCGCCGAAGGGCAGGGCCTCCATCTCGCCGACGCGCAGGTCCGCGTGCGGCACACGCGTGCGGGCGACGGCGATCAGCCGCTCGGAGGCGTCGAGCCCGGACGGCTCGAGTCCCGCTGCGGCCGCGAGCTGGAGGAACCGGCCGCTTCCGCAGCCGACGTCGAGCACGGACATCCCCGGCTGTGCGTCGAGGCGCCGCAGCGCCTCGGCGTAGGTCGGCGTCTGGCGGTCCTCGCACGCGGCCCAGTCCTCGGCGCGGGCACCCCAGAGTGGCCCCCATCGCTCGGCGCTGCCGGTGCGGGAGAGGGTGGAAGGCATGGCGCGGTCCTCTCGATTAGCCTATGTTCCATAGTTCTTATACCTATGGATCACAGCTTTGGCAAGCGATGACCTAACGCTGTTCTCGTACGAGATCCTCGGCCTCGTCGGTCGGGGGGGCGCGGGGGCACACGACCTGTTGCGGCTCGCGCGCCGCGGGCGGTTCCTCGACTGGGCGGGCGAGAGCCAGTACTACGTCGAGCCGAAGCGCCTCGCGCGACTGGGCTACCTGGCGGCGCGCAAGGAGCCCGGCAGGACGCGCGAGCGGACCGTCTACGCGCTCACCGACAAGGGGCTCGAGGCGATGCGCGCCTGGGCGGAGACGCCGGCGCGCTTCACGCCGTTGAAGAGCGAACCGCTCACGAGGCTGCTCATCGCCGACCTCGTCGGAGCGGAGGCGACGCGCCAGGGGCTCGAGGGGCTGCGCGAGGACGTCGCGGAGCTGCTGGAGCGGCTCGAGGAGGCGTCGGCGTCCGCCGAGCTCCTGCCGCACCGGCGCACGTACCTGGAGCTCATCATCGAGTTCCTGCGCCGGTACCTCGCGCTGCACCTGGAGCTCGTCGAGGAGTTCGACCGTGCCCGCGCGCCGACTGCCGACCCGCCGCAGGCCACGGAGCGGTAGACCGCGGGCGGTACGGTCCGCGCATGCTCGTGGCGGTGCTCGGAGACGCTCACGCCCACCGCGAGGCGCTCGAGGCGGTCATCGCCGCGGCGGCGGCCCGCGGCGCCGACCAGCTGTGGTCGCTCGGGGACATGATCGGCGGCGGCCCCGACCCCGAGCGCGCCGTGACGCTCACGCGCGAGCACTGCGCGGTGGCGCTGCTCGGCAACCACGACTACGGCGCAACGTCCGCCGATCCGGCACGCTTCGGCGAGCCCGGCTCTCCGGGGCGCCGGTCGATCGAGCTCGCCCGCCGGCGCTTGGCGGAGCCCGATGTCGACTGGCTCCGTTCCCGGCGGCCGGCCGCGCGCCGCGAGGGCGTCCAGTGCTGGCACGGCAGCCCGCGGAACCCGGTGCGCGAGTACGTCGGCGTCTCGAACGCCGGCGCGTGCCTGGCGGTCCAGCGGGCGCAGCTCGGGTTCGTCGGCCACACGCACGTTCCCGCCGCGTGGCGGGCGACGGCCGGCGGCGGCGCGCGCCGCGTCCCCGTCCATCCCGGCGAGCCGCTGGACGTCTCCACGGGCACCTGGCTGCTCAATCCCGGCGCGGTCGGCGCGCCCGTGCCGTCGCGGCTCGGGTGGTGGGACGCGCTGGCGGACCAGGCGCCGGCGGGCGCCTTCTGGCTGCTCGCCGACCTCGCCGCCCGCACGGTGACGTGGCACCGCGCGCCGTTCGACCCCGGCCCGGCGCGCGCGCGGGCTCGCGCGCTGGGGCTCGACGGGAGCGAGCTCGGGCCGTGGGAGCAGGAGGTGCCGTCCGGCACCCGCGGCGTAGTACAGTCGGCGCCGGCGGCCCTTTCGCGCCCAACCTCCGGCGGCCTGCCCCAGCCGGGCCCATCGGGAGGCAAAGGGAGGCTCACCTCTCGGAGGGACGGACCATCGTCGATCGTGCCCTCGTTCGGGCCGCTGGGGAGCCGGAACGGTGGCTGGAGGCGACGATGACCAAGCAGGCCGACTTCAAGCGCCGCGTGCGCGCGCGCATGGCCAAGACCGGCGAGTCCTACGCGGCGGCGCGCGCGCAGCTGCTGCTCGCCGATCACGACCGGACGCTGCACGTCACGAACGGCGACTCGACGGTCGACGGCCTCGCCCGCACCGGACTGGCGGAGCACATCGTCCCGTGGCGCGACATGCTGCACGAGGGCCCGGTGCCCGCCGTGCCCGACGGCGAGCTCCGCCGCATCCGCGCCGCCTTCCTGGCCGGCCACGAGATCGACCGCGCGCTGGCCCTGCGGCTGTTCGAGGAACGCGACCGCGCGCTGGCCGGCAACCGCGGCGGCCGCTTCGTGCTGTGGTTCGAGGCCGACCTCTACGACCAGCTGCAGATCATCCAGATCCTCGCCCGGCTCGCGGCGCTCGGCGTCGACCCGGCCCGGATCACGCTGATCTGCATCGGCGAGTACCCGGGGATCGCGCACTTCGGCGGCCTCGGCGAGCTCGAGCCCGAGCAGCTGCTGCCGCTGCCCGCGATCGCCGGCCTGGAGCTCAGCCCGGCGGCGCTCGGCCTCGCCACCGGCGCGTGGGCGGCGTTCCGCGCCCCCGAGCCGTCGGGCATCGGCCCGATCACCCGCGCCCACTCGCCGGAGCTGCGCTTTCTCGCCGACGCCTTCGACCGGCTCGGCCGCGAGTACCCGTCGACCCGTGACGGGCTCGCGCTGACCGAGCGGCGTATCCTCGCCGCGGCCGCCGAGGGCCACGCGACCGCCGGCGCCATCTTCCTGCGCCTCGGCGAGCGCGAGGCGCGCCCCTACCTCGGCGACACCTGGGCGTTCGCGATCATGGAGCGGCTCGCCCGCGCGGCCACGCCGCTCCTCGCCCCCGCGCCCGCCGGGGGCGTCGCCTTCGACACCCCGCTCAAGCTCACGGCGTCGGGTCGCGCGGTGCTCGCCGGCGAGGCCGACAACGTCGCGCTCAACGGCATCGACCGCTGGATCGGCGGCGTCCACCTGTCCGGGCGCGAGGCGGCCTGGCGCTGGGACGAGGGCACCGAGTCGATCCGCTAGCTCAGCCGGCGAGGATGCGCGCGGTGGAGGAGACCTCGATCAGCGGCGCCCACAGTCGCATCACGGCGAGCGCCTGCTCGTGCGCGGCGTCGTCGGCGCCCGCGCACGCGTCGGCCGCGACGCGCACGTGGACGCCCGCGTCGGCCGCGGCCAGCGCGGTGCCCAGCACGCACGCGTCGGTCGCGACGCCGGCGACGATCAGCTCCCCGCCCGGGCCGACCGCCGCGGAGAGCTCGGGCGTCCACTTGGCGAGCGTCGTCGCGTCGAGCGTGCCCGCGCTCGCGTGGCGTGCGATCGCCGGGACGAGGCGGTAGAGCCCGGCGTCGGGGGGCTGGAACGCGAACGGGAAGCGCTCGTAGTAGTCGACCCAGGCGCCCTTGGGCTGCCCCGGCGCGACGAAGCGCGTGAACGTCACCCGCGGCCGGTGGGCGGCGATGAGCGCCTCGATCGGCTCGACGACGTCCCCGAAGCGCGGCACGTGCCACTCGCTGTCCGGGTCGGCGAAGACGTGCTGCATGTCGATGACGACGAGCCGCGCCGCGCTCATGCCGACACGGCGACGGGTGCCGGCGCGGCCTCCGGTGGCAGGGCCTCCTGCCGTCGAACAGCCGTGCGCATGAAGATGCTCGTCACGACGAAGCCGGCGACGAGCGCGAACAGGACGCCGAGGTTCGCGCCCGCCCACGCGCCGTCCTTGCCGCCGAGCCCGACGGGTCCGAGCAGGTAGCCCTGCCAGTCGAGCCAGCTCGCGGCCACGTTCGTGACGAGGCCCCACCCGATCACGGTGCAGCCGACGACGACCGCCACCGGCAGGGCGCGGACGTCGCCGTAGCGGCCGGCCGGACGATAGAGGTCGACCTCGTCGTAGGGGCGGCGCCGCAGCAGGATGTCGGCGAGCATCACGCCGCACCAGGCGGCGACCGGCACGCCGAGGGTCACGAGGAAGCCGATGAACTGGCCGAGGAAGTCGTCGGCGACGAACACCACGTAGACGCTGCCGAGCACCATGATCGTCCCGTCGATGAGCGCCGCGACGTACCGCGGCACCCGGAGCCCGAGGGCGAGAAGCGCGAGCCCCGACGAGTAGATGTCCAGCACCGCGCCGCCCACGAGCCCGAGCACCGCGACGATCACGAACGGCACGAGGAACCACGTCGGCAGCAGCTGCGCGAGCCCGCCCACGGGATCGGCGGCGACGGCCGCGCTGAGGTCCTCCGAGGATCCCGCGAGCAGCAGCCCGAGCATCAGCAGGACGAGCGGCGCCAGGGCCCCGCCGAACGTCGTCCACCCCGCGATCGCGCCGCCGCTCGAGCGCCGTGGCAGGTAGCGCGAGTAGTCCGCCGCGAGGTTCACCCACCCGAGGCCGAAGCCCGTCATCAGGAACACCAGCGCCCCGATCGCCTCCTGCGTCGAGCCGCCGGGGATCGCGGAGACCGCGCTCCAGTGGATCTCGTCGGCCACGAGCGCGACGTAGACGATCGTGAGGACGCCCGTGACGACCGTGATGACGGTCTGGAGGCGCATGATGAGCGCGAAGCCCATGACGCCGCCGACCACGATCACGGCGGCGATCACGACGAGCGCGACCGCCTTGGTCGTGTCGCCGCCGCCCCATCCGAGCCGGTCGAAGACCGTCGCGGTCGCGAGCGTCGCGAGGACGACCAGCACCGTCTCCCAGCCGACGGTCAGCAGCCACGAGATGACGGACGGCAGCTTGTTCCCGCGCACGCCGAACGCCGCGCGGCTCAGCACCATGGTGGGCGCGGACCCGCGCTTGCCGGCCACCGCGACAAGGCCGCAGAGCAGGAACGAGAACGTGACTCCCACGACGCCCACGACCACGGCCTGCCAGAACGAGATCCCGAAGCCCAGCGTGAAGGCGCCGTAGCTGAGCCCGAAGATCGACACGTTGGCGCCGAACCACGGCCAGAACAGGTCCCGCGGCCGCCCGTGCCGCTCGGACTCGGCGACCACGTTGATGCCGTTCGCCTCGACGCTGAGGCCGGAGCCACCCGCGCCGGCCGGCGCGTCACGTCCGGGGTGTCCGACCTCCTGGGCCACGGGTCGATCCTAGAGGGCGACGGCGAGGTCGGACTAGTGGCGGGCGGCGGGTTGCGAGGCCCGATCGGGCTCGACGACCACGTGCGTGACCGGCATCTCGAGCTCGTCGCGCAGTCGCTCGACGATGCCCGTCTCGAGCCAGTTCGACGTGCCGCGGGGAAAGGTGGAGATGATCACCTCGTCGGCGCCATGCAGGCGGAGCTCGTCCGCGATCGCATCGAGCGCCGCGTTCGGGTCTCCGATCGTGCCGGTCGCGGCGAAGCCTTCGTCTCGTGCCCACGCGAGCGCCGAGGAGAGTCGCCCGCGGGCCTCGTCGAGCTCCCGGTCGACGTCGGAGGCGATGTAGTGGATCCGCGAGCACACGATCGGCACGACGATGTGCAGCTCCGCGCCGCCGGCCGCGCGGCGCCGGAGCTCGGCCCGCAGATCCTCGCCCTCCAGGGTGCGGTTCGCGACGACGAGGACGCGCGGAGCCGTCGTTCCGCTCCGCGCCGGTGCCTCCGACGCCGCCTCGCGGAACGGGCGCCGGCGTTCCGGGTCCTTGGTGGCGAGCTCCCAGAGGATCGCGCCGGCGACGGCGCCGAGAAACAGCGCGACGCCGACGAGAACGTCGACCACCGCGCCGAGCACGCTCGAAGCGGCGAGAAGCACGGCGCAGCCGACCGCGATGTGAAAGGCGTCGGCTTCGCTGCGAACGGGGTTCCGCATGGCCGTTCCTGTCTCCGCCCGACGTAGTACTCCCCTCGGCTCGAGGTGTCAACGCTCACCGAGACGGGGGCTGCGGCAGGAGGGCGGCCACGAGCTGCTCCGCGACCCATCGCTCGTAGTCGTCGGCCTTCCAGCCTCGGTCGCGGACGAGCGCGAGATAGGTCCGTTCGCTTGCGAGCGTCCACATGACGTCGGCGGCCCGGCGAGCGGTCAGCCCGGGTTTGAGCTGCTTGCGCCGCTGGAGGCCGCGGGCCAGCCGGCGTTGCGTCTCGTAGCGGCGCCGGTCGTGCTCGGCGAGCAGCTGCGCGGCCTCGGGGTCGGCGCCGGCGGCGGCCTCGAGCTGGGCGAATATGGCCGCCTCGCGGTCGCAGATCCCGCGGTGCAGGCGGGCGAACAGCGACAGTTGCGCGCGGGCGTCCTGCTGTCGTTCGACTTCCTGCCAGTCGGCTCGCGAAGCGAGCGGCGCCGCCCCGTCGTCGCCTCTCACCGTGAGGTCGACGACGGCCCGGAGGATGTTGGCCTTGCTGCGCAGGCTCGCGTAGACCGTGGGAACGGCGACGCCGGCCGCTTCCGCGATCGCCTTGACGGAGGTTGCGGAGTAGCCCTCCTGTGCGAACAGCAGGGCGGCCGCCTCGACGATCCGGCGACGTGTCTCACCCGCTTGGCGCGCTCGGTTCGAGCTGTCGTAGGGCCGTTTCTTGACGGGGGAAGCCATGGTTGCTTATAGTGAGATATATCCAATAGAGGAGACTACATGAGCGTGACACGGAGACCCGGCGCCGTCGCGTACGCGCTCGACGCCGAAGGCGGAGAGCGCCTGCGGTTCGGCGAGGTGGAGGTCGTCGTCAAGGCGTCCGCGGACACCACCGGCGGAGCATTCACGATCTTCGAGGAGAACGAGCCCGTCGACACGGGGCTCCACGTCCACGAGAACGAGGACGAGCTGTTCTACGTGCTGGAGGGCCGGCACGTCTTCCAAGTCGGCGACCAGGAGTTCCAGGCCGGTCCCGGTGAGCTCGTGTTCGCGCCGCGAGGTGTTCCGCACGCCCAGCGGCGGGTCGTGCCGCGGACGGGGCGGATCCTCGTCCTCGCCTCGCCCGCCGGATTCGAGGGCTTCTTCCGCGCGCTTGCCGAGGCGGACCGCGCCGGTGTCCTCGGGCCCCACGCGTACGCCCGCGCGTCCGAGGAGTACGGCATCACCTGGCTCGCCTGAGCACACCGCCGGACGCGCCCGTCCCGTGCCGGCCGACGGCCCGTGCGGCCGGCGCGCCGGCGCGCCGGGGCGCCGGCCGGATCGCATCGCGGATGATGCGGCGCATGAACGAGACCGTCGTGCCGCTGAGGCTCCACCCCGACCGGCTGCTGCCGGCGGATCCCGGCGTGCGGGCGATCGCGCGGCGGCTGTACGCCGCGGTGCGGGAGTTGCCCGTGATCTCGCCCCACGGCCACGTCGACCCGCGGCTGTTGCTCGACGACGAGCCGTTCCGGGATCCCGCGAGCCTTCTCGTGACACCCGACCACTACGTGACCCGGCTGCTGCATGCGAGCGGGGTGCCGCTGGACGCGCTCGGCGTCGGGCAAGGGCCGCTCGGCGAGGAAGCATCGCGAGCGGCGTGGCGGGCGCTGTGCGCGCACTGGGACGTCTACCGCGGCACGCCCGTGCGCTACTGGCTCGAGTCCGAGCTGGCCGAGATCTTCAGGGTGTCCGCGATTCCCTCTGCCGCGGCCGCCGACACGATCTACGACGAGCTGGCG
The DNA here is from genome assembly GCA_035563395.1 of Solirubrobacteraceae bacterium. Lineage (GTDB taxonomy): Bacteria > Actinomycetota > Thermoleophilia > Solirubrobacterales > Solirubrobacteraceae > DASQMT01. Next base: position 9,998 of record DATMVH010000695.1, on the reverse strand, counting down.
GCCCGGCTCGCCGAGGCCGCATACCGCCCGCGCGCCCTGTACGAGCGGTTCCGCATCGCCGTCCTTGCCACCACGGACGATCCGTGCGACGACCTGTCCGCGCACGCCGCGCTCGCTGCGGACCCGACATGGGACGGGCGCGTCGTCCCGACGTTCCGGCCGGACCGCTACCTGGAGCCGGCGCTTTCCGGCTGGGCCGGCGCCGTCGCGCGGCTGGGCGAGGCGGCCGACGTCGACACCGGCGACTACGCCGGCTACGTGCGCGCCTTGGAGGGGCGCCGCCGGTTCTTCGTCACGCGCGGCGCCACCTCGGCGGATCACAGTCACGACGACGTCCGGACCGATCCGCTCGAGCGGTCCGAGGCGGCACGGATCTACCGCGCCGCGCTGGCCGGCGACGCCACGCGCGCAGAGGCGGTGGCCTTCCGCCGCCACATGCTGCTGGAGATGGCGCGGATGTCCTGCGAAGACGGGCTGGTGATGACGCTGCACCCCGCCGTGCGCCGGGGCCACCACTCGCCGACGGCGACGGCGTTCGGACCCGACACCGGCCACGACATCCCCCTGCGCGTCGAGTTCACCGACGCGCTGCGCCCGCTGCTCGAGCGCTTCGGCACGCACCCGGACTTCCACCTGATCCTCTTCACGCTCGACGAGACCGTCTTCTCGCGCGAGCTGGCGCCGCTGGCCGGCTTCTACCCCTCCGTCTACATCGGCGCCCCGTGGTGGTTCCTCGACGCCCCCGAGGCGATCCGTCGCTTCCGCGCCGCCGTCACGGAGACGGCCGGCTTCTCGCGCACCGCCGGCTTCGTCGACGACACGCGCGCCTTCTGCTCGATTCCGGCTCGCCACGACATGTCGCGAAGGCTGGACGCCGGGATGCTGGCCCAGCTCGTGGCCGAGCACCGGCTCGACGAGGAGGAGGCCGCGGATACGGCGGTCGACCTCGTGACCGGCACGCCGACACGGGCGTTCAAGCTGTGAGCACCGCGTGCGACGACCGCGCGACGACGGCGGGAGCTCTCAGGCGGTGGCCGACGGCGTGCTCAGCCGGAAGCGGCGCGGAAAGCTCGGGTCGGTCATCGCCGGGCGGTCGGCGCGGAAGGGGTGGATGGGATGCGGCGTCTCGCCGCGCAGCGCCAGGTCGGCCAGGATGCGGCCCAGCAGCCCGGCGAACTTCGCCCCGTGGCCGGCGCCCACGCAGACGAGGATCCGGTCCTCCCCGGGCAGCCGGTCGACCACGAAGTCCCGGTCCGGCGGCATGTCGTAGAGGCACGTGCGCGAGTAGAGCCGCGGACCGAGCGCCGCGGGGAGGCGCTCGGCGAGGAACGCCTCGACGAGCTCGATGCGCGCCTCGTCGGGCGGCCATTCGCGCGCCTCGAGCTCCACGAAGCGGTCGGCGAGGTCGATCGCGGCCTTGCTGGCCACCTCCCCGTACACGGGGAACCCGTACAGCACCGGATCCGCATGCCAGATCCAGATCGGGAACCGGTCCGGCGCCAGCTCGCGCAGGTTCGGCGTCGCGAAGTACGTGACCTGCTCGTGGGACAGCGTGATCGGGAGGTCCACGCCGAGCGAGCCCCGCAGGAGGCGACGCGTCCACGCCCCGGCGCACACGATCACCCGCTCGGCGATCACCGTCTCCTCGTCCGTCACGACCTCGACCCCGCCCGGCCGCAGCTCGATGTCGCGCACCGGTGCCTCGCCGCGGACCTCCGCCCCGGCGGCGCGGGCCAGCGCGACGTGCACGGCGACGGACTTGCGGATGTCGAGGATCCCGGCATCCGCCTGGTACAGGCCGACGACACCGTCGTCGACGCGGAACGGGGGGAAGCGGCGGCGGACCTCGTCGGCGTCCAGCAGCTCGTAGTCGATGCCGGGGCCGTCCATCGACTCCGCGGAGGCCCGGAGGTCGGCTTCGCCGGGGCTGCCGCGCTCGGCCAGGTCGAGCCCGCCGGTCCTGTGCACCAGGCGCACGCCGGCGGCGTCCTCGGCGACGGCGAAGGCGTCGTACGCGGCCTGCGTGAGGGCCGTGTACACGCGCGAGTGGTACGCGTGCCGGATGATCCGGGAGTGGTCCTCGGACGCGCCCCGGTCGTGCCCGAGCCGGAACCTCTCGAGGGCGAGGACGTCACCACCCCCGCCGCGGGCCAGCCAGTAGGCGGCGGCGCTGCCGATGCCGCCGCAACCCACGACGACGAAGCGGACCTGTCGGGGCATGCGTGCTCCTCGTGCGACGTGGGAACCGGGCCAGTCTACGCCGCGGCCGCTCGTCCAGGCCGCGGCGCGCCGACCATGTCGCAGTGCCGCCTCGGTGCGCTCAGCGGGCCATGTCGGTACAGCCGGATGCCGTGCGGTCGCGTCCGTCGCCGAACGCGAGGCATGCGCCGGCGGCGCGGCGGGCGTCCATGGCACCGGCGCGCGCGCTGGTCGCGGCGGCGGTGAGGCCGAACCGTTCGGCTCGCGCTGCGGTCTCCTCGGCGAGCGCGGCGGATCGCTCGAGCGAGCGGGCGGCCAGCGTCACCAGGGCGGCGTTGTCGCGGGAGAGCCGATCGGCGCGTTCGGCCGCCCGTGTCGCGGCTTCGACGGCTGCGGTCGTGCGAGCGGTGACGTCCGGCTGGCCCGGGCCACGGCAAGGCCGGTGTACCCGGTGACGGTCGGATCATGCCCGCGGCGGAGTGCTCACGTGCCGGCCGGCGCGCGGCGTCGATCGCGTTCCCGCCCCGACAGGCACGCCGGCGCATCGCTCTGCGGCTCGACTTTCAGCGGGCGGTGTAGCCGCCGTCCACGGGGAGCGCGACGCCGACCACGAGGCTGGCGCCGGGGCTGCAGAGCCACAGCACGGCGGCGGCGATCTCGTCGGCGCGTCCGAGCCGGCCGATCGGCTGGTTGGCCAGGGCTTCCGGGATGTCGAGCTCGCCCTTGGCGATCATGTCGGCGACCATCGGGGTCTCTATCGTGCCGGGGCAGACCGCGTTGACGCGGATTCCGTGCGGGGCGTACTCGAGGGCGGCGGTCTTGGTGAGGCCGATGATGCCGTGCTTGGCGGAGGTGTAGGCGGCACGGCTCGGGCTGCCGACGAGGCCGGCGAGCGATGAGCAGTTGACGATCGCGCCGTTGCCCTGTTCGCGCATCTGGCGCAGCTCGTGCTTCATGCAGGTCCAGATGCCGCGGAGGTTGACGGCGGTGACGCGGTCAAAGTGCTCCGCCGGTTGGTCGGCGAGGTCGTTCGGCGGGACTTGGATGCCGGCGTTGTTGAAGGCCATGTCGAGGCGGCCGAAGGAGGCGACGGTGCGCTCGACGAGCGCGGCGACCTGGGCCTCGTCGGAGACGTCGCAGGTGACGGCGAGTACCCGGCGTCCGGCGCCGGTCAGCTCGTCCGTGGCGGCTTGCAGCGCGTGCTCGTCGGTGTCGGCGAGCACGACGGCGGCGCCTGCTTGAGCGAAGGCGTGGGCGGTGGCGAGGCCCATCCCGGCGCCGGCGCCGGTGACGACGGCGACCTGGTCGCGGAAGCCGTAGGTGGGGTTCATCGTGTCGTCTCCGTAGTTGATGGGGGCGCGAGGCGCAGCGAGTATTTCTGCGCTACAGCCGTCCCGGTCGGGCGTCTCAGCCGCCGCGTGGCGGGAGCGTTCGGCTGCATGGCGAGCGCGTCACTCCGGCGACTGCCTGCGATCGACGGCCGACCGCCGAGCGCCCCCCGGGGAGCGACGGCCTCAGCTGGAGCACCGGGGCACTGTCGGCGCGGCGAGGTCGACGAACGTTCGCCACTACGTCGTTTGCCCGCCGTCGACGACCATGGCGTGCCCGAGCATGAAGGCGGCGGCGTCCGAGCACATCCAGACGACGGCGGCGGCGATCTCGTCTGGTGTTCCCATCCGCCCGATCGGCTCTCCCGCGATCACTCCTGCGCGGCCTTCAGGCGTGCCGCCGGTGAAGCGGTCCATCATCGCGGTCTCGATGATCCCGGGGCAGATCGCGTTCACGCGGATGTTCGATGCTGCGTAGTCGAGCGCCACCGACTTGGTGAGGCCGACGACGCCGTGCTTGGCGGCGACGTAGGAGGCGCCGCCGGGAAAGCCCTTGACGCCGGCGCCCGAGGAGGTGTTGACGATCGCGCCGCCGCCGTGCTCGAGCATGAGCGGGATCTCGTGCTTCATGCACAGGAACACGCCGGTCAGGTTGATCGCGATGCTGCAGTCCCATTCCTCCTCGGTGACCTCGGCCGCCCGCTTGACCTGGTTCTCGAGGCCGGCATTGTTGAAGGCGACGTCGAGGCGCCCGAACGCGTCGACCGCCTCCTTCAGCGCGGCCTTGACATCGTGCGACCGCGTCACGTCGCAGCGGACGGCCGCGGCGCGCCCGCCGGCCTGCTCGATCAAGCGGGCCGTCTCCCGGTTGGCCGGTTCGGCGACGTCGGCGACGACCACACTGGCGCCCTCGCGCGCGAATGCCAGCGCCGCGGCGCGGCCGATGCCACTCGCGGCACCGGTCACGAACGCGACCTTGCCCGCGAAGCTCGGGTGCTCGTTGCGCGCAGCCATCGTCCGCTCCTCTCCCTCGTGGCTCGCGGTCACGGGCGCAAGAGGACCTTGATCGCGTCGCGCTGATCCATCGCCCGGTAGCCATCGGCGGCCTGGTCGAGCGGCAGCTCGAGGTCGAACACCTTGCCCGGCTCGATCTCGCGCTTCCAGATCAGGTCGATCAGCTCGGGCAGGAAGCGGCGCACCGGGGCCGGGCCGCCCTGGACGTTCGCGAGGCTCCAGAACAGCTCCATGCCGGGGATCGCGACGTCGTGGGTCACGCCGACGAAGCCGACGTTCCCGCCGGGACGGGCGGCGTGGATGGCCTGCATCATCGACTCCTGCGTGCCGACGGCCTCGACCACGGAATGCGCGCCGAGGCCGTTGGTGAGCTCCCTGATCGCGGCCACGCCCACGTCGCCTCGATCTTCGACGATGTCGGTCGCGCCGAACTCGCGCGCCAGGCGCTGGCGCGACTCGTGGCGGCTCATCGCGATCACGCGCTCCGCGCCGAGCTGCGTGGCGGCGAGCACGGCGAGCAGGCCGACGGCGCCGTCGCCCACGACGGCCACGGTCTTGCCCGGCCCGGCTTGGGCGGCCACGGCACCGAACCAGCCGGTGCCGAGCACGTCGGACGCCGCCAGGAGGTGCGGAAGAAGGTCGTCGGCGGGGATGCCGGGCGTGGGCACGAGGGTGCCGTCGGCGAGCGGGACGCGAAGCCGCTCCGCCTGCGCGGTGCCGATGCCGGCGCGCTGGACGCAGGCGCTCTGGTAGCCGGCCCGGCAGAGCTCGCAGGTGTTGTCCGACGCCCAGAACGACCCGACCACGAACTGCCCCGGCGTGACCGTCGTGACGTCGCTGCCGATGTCCTCGACAGTCCCGACGTACTCGTGGCCCATCGGCATCGGCCAGGTGGTTCCCTCGATCCCGATGCCGCGGTACGGCCACAGGTCCGACCCGCAGACGCACGCCGCCGACACCCGGATGATCGCGTCCGTCGGCTCGACGATCTCCGGCGCGTCGCGCTCCTCGACCCGCACATCGCCCGGGCCATACATCATCGCTCCACGCACAACGGTCTCCTTTCGCTCGTGATCTGTGTCAATCGGACGCCCGTGGTCAGGCCGCGATCCGTCGCACCGGCGGCTCGTCACTCGTCGATGCCCAGCCGGGTCTGGAAGCCTTCGCGGGCGGTGTGGTGCCGCCACACGATGTCGGCGACCGCGTCGGGCTCGAACTGCTCACCCGGCCCGATCGCTCCGTTGATCGCGGTGTGCGCCACGTGGATGCCTTCGTCCGCAAGGGCTTTGTGCAGCATCTCGGCGTACGCGACCTCGCCGGAGAACGACACGCCGACGCCGGCGCGTTGCGGATTGCGAGTGATGAAGGCGGTGCCGGTGGTGAACAGGATCGTTCCATGGCCCGCCTTGCGCATCGGCTCGAGGACCGCGTGGACGGCGGTCGCGGCGCCGAAGACGCTGACCTCGAGCGGTCCGCGGAGATCCTCGGCGGACGTCTTGAGGATCGGCTTCATGAACTCGGGTGCGGGGACCGGTGAGTACTCGAGGATCTCCACCGGGCCGAGCTGCGTCGCGAGGGTCTGGATCGCGGCGGTGAGGGCCGCGGGCTCGCGGATGTCGGCGGCGGCCGCGGCCGCGGTGATCCCGGTGCCCGTGAGCTCAGTGACGAGGCGGTCGAGCTTTTCCTGGTTGCGGGCGATCAAGCCGACGGCGACGCCTTCTCGACCGAAGCGCCGGGCGATGGCCATCCCGAGATTGGGTCCTGCGCCGACGATGACGATTGACATGGTCCGGTGTTCCTCAGGTCGCGCCGAGGGGACGCTCGGCGGGATTGGACGGTTGGCGTCAGGTGCTGCGAGACGGGTAGCTCAGGCGAGTCGTCCGGGAAGGTCCGCTCGCACCCTCGCGGGCGGACCTTGATCGCGTCGGGGGGCTCCATCGTGCGGCAGGCGTCGGCGGCCTCGTCGAGCGGCAGTGCGAGGTCGAAGCCTTGCCCGGCTCGTCTCACCGGTTCGAAACCGGGTCGATCAGCTTGGGCGGGGAGCGGCGCATGCGGCGCGTCCCGTTCCTCGAGGCGCACGTCGCCGGGCCCGTGCATCCATGCTCACGCATCTTGCTCTGCGCGGGATCGCGATGTGTGTCGTCTGCCCGGTCAGGCACCGACCGGAGCGTCGTCGTGCGCAAGGCTGATCGACAGCTCGCGGTGCGCATCGACCTGCGCGAGCAGCAGCCGAGCTTTCTGCTCGACGCCCTCGACGACGTCCGCGCCGACCACCCAGCGCAGCGGCGGCTCAGCCGTGTCGGCGAGCTCGACGAGCGCGCGCGCGAGCTTGGCCGGGTCGCCGGCCTGCTTGCCGTTCATCGACGCCCAGAACGCGTTGCTCTGCGCGCGTGCCTCGTCGTAGTCGTCGATCGACAGCTCGCCGAAACTGGTCGACTCGGGCGTCAGCAGCTCCGTGCGGAAGAAGCCGGGCTCGACGATCATCGTGCGGATGCCAAACGGCTCGACCTCGCCGGTCAGGGCTTCCATCCAGCCCTCCAGGGCGAACTTCGACGCCGCGTAGGCCGAGCCGGAGGGGCCGCCGGACACTCCGGCGCCCGACGAGATCGAGATGACCAGGCCGGAGCGCTGCCTGCGCATGACCGGCAGCACGGCACGGGTCACGGTCATCGGACCGAAGAGGTTGGTCTCGATCTGGCCGCGCACCTGCTCCGGCGAGAGCTCCTCGAAGAACCCTGCCAGGAAGTTGCCGGCATTGTTGACCAGCACGTCGATGCGGCCGAACTGCTCGACCGACACGGCGACGGCCTGCTCGGCGCTCTGGGCGTCGGTGACGTCCAAGACGGTGACGAGCAGTTTCTCGTGCTCGCCGACGGCCGAGCGCACCGCGTCGGGGTTGCGGCCGGTGGCGACGACGTTGTGACCGGCAGCCAGGGCCGCGCGGGCGAACTCGACCCCCATGCCGCGGCCGGCGCCGGTGATCAGCCAGGTCTTGATGTCGGTGGCGTTCATGAGTCTGCTCCCGGGACGTGTCCGTCCTGGACCGTAGGCCGAGAGGCGATCACGTGAGGGGGGCTGTCGGCACCCCTCAGCCGCCGCGCGGAAGTAGCCTCCGAGCCGTGGATCGCCGCCGCGAGGTACGCGAGTTCCTGAAGTCCCGTCGCGCGAAGGTGACGCCCGGTCAGGTGGGACTGCGTGTGATCGACGGGGATCTGCGGCGTGTCCCTGGCCTCCGTCGCGAGGAGGTCGCCGAACTGGCCGGGGTCAGCGTCGACTACTACACGCAGCTAGAGCGAGGAGACGTGGACAGCGCTTCCGACAGCGTGCTGAACGCCGTGGCGCGCGCCCTGCGGCTCGACGAGGCCGAGCGCACCCATCTGTTCGACCTCGCCCGCGCCCGCTCGGGCTTTCGCACTGCGACATCGCCGGATGTCCTGCGTCCCACCGTGCAACGCACGCTCGACGCCTTCACCGGCGGCATGGCGCTCGTCCGCAACCGCCGCTGGGACTATCTCGCAGCCAACGCGCTCGCCCGCGCCGTCTACGCCGAGATCTTCGACGGCCGCACCGGCGCGCCCAACCACGTCCGATACTTGTTCCTCGACGCGCGTGCGCGGGCGTTCTTCAACGACTGGCCGGCCGTCGCCCACGACATGGCGCGCATCCTGCGCGCCGAGGCCGGACGCGACCCCCTCGACCCGGGACCCACCGCGCTCATCGACGAGATGCTCGAGGTCAGCGCCGACTTCCGCGCCGTCTGGGCACGGCACGACGTCCGACTCCCCGCCGCGGGCCTACACCGCTTCCACCACCCCGACGTCGGAACGCTCGACCTCGTCTTCGAGTCGGCAACCTTGCGCGCCGACCCGGGCTTGACGCTTCTGCTGGCCACCCCGGACCCCGGCTCCCCGACCGCGGCTGCGCTCGACCGTCTCGCCGCCACCCGGCCACGTTCCTGACGGACTCGCTCGGCCATCTCGACAATCGACCGGCGACTCCCGACACTTCTCCGTACGGTCGGCCAGGCTTGCTGCTCTGTCGTCGGGGGTGCCCGCGTGCCGCGCAGGCGCTGACCCACGAGCACCGAGTCGCGTCGGGATGCGTGGGATTCGCGGCCCGGGCAGTGATTGCCCGCATCTGGCGACCGCGGCCCGATCTCGGCCGATACCTAGCGCGTGTCGGCGCCGCCTGAATACTCACCCCGGGCGCCGGTTGAAGTGCACCCTCCGGGCGGTGGGCGCGTCGGCGTCCGGGCGGGCGTGAAGGCTGGTCGTTCGGCGCTGCGGGCGAGCCACGAGGAGGTCGGTGGTCGGCGCGGAGTGATGGCGAGACCCGGACGCGAACCGGGGAACCACGACTTTGAGGCGAGGGGTCCCTTGAGGGGTACTGGGCGGCGAATGCCTTGCATCTGTGCAAACGTCGGCAGGGAAGGGACTTGGCGGCGCGGGTGATCCTCGTCCCGGGCGGGCGCCTGTCCCGCACGACTGGTGACGCCGACTTCCATGGGAGGCCGGGCGCCCGTAAGGGATCCGGGCCAGCGTAGTCCTCTGCTTGCTGCAGCTGGCGATCGTAGATCCGACCGTGAACGGCGCCTTGGTGTCCGTCGTCAGATGGCGCCTGCGATGCGGAACAACGGCGTGGTCGTCGTCGCGAAGGCCGTCCGCGGTGCTGCGAGGTGCGCTGGTGGCGCTCATAGGGGTGGACGCCTTGATCGACGAATGGCGGTCCAGAGGGGACCGTCCGTGCCTCGCGAGCGACCGGCACCGGAGTCGTCCCACGGACGCGCCGCCACGGGTTCGCAGCCGGGCGACGGCGTCGCCACCGGGAAGGCGCCAGCGCGACCTTCGCCTCTCCGTCAACCCCTCGGCCGCACGTGCGCGACGGCCTGCGGGTGCACGGCGATCGCCTCGCCGCTCGCATCGCGCAGGATGGCGAAGCTGTGCTCACGGCGGCTGGCGACCTTATGCAGTTCGTCGATCACCGCCTCGAGCTCGCCTTCGACGTCCACGGTGTTCCCGTCGATGAAGGTGATCGAGGAGAGGGGCATGCCTCAACGGTATCCGGGACGGACGTCGCTCGGACGCGGGCGACCAGCGAGACACGCAACGGCGGGCCAGGTCGCCCCGTAGCCCTGGGCGACATCGCGCGCCGCACCGCCTGACTGGTGAAGTAGCTGCCTTGAGGTTGATTGCGCAGGTCAGACGAAGTCCTGCTCGCGCACGTGCTCCGCCGGGTTCTGCGGAGCGACCCCCGCGTTGTTGACGAGGATGTCGATGCGACCGAAGTCCGCAAGCGTCGTCCGGACGGCTCCCTAGATGACGTGCCCGGGGAGGTTGAGAGCGCGGCTGATCGGTGGTTGGCCGCCGAGTGAGCTGTGGGGTCTGCGCTCGTTGTAGTGGCGGAGCCAGTGTGGCAAGGCGGCGTTGCGGGCGTCGTGATCGCGGTAGCGCAGGCCCT